>JACPIQ010000128.1 GCA_016188005.1 Candidatus Rokuibacteriota bacterium
CGCGCGTGGAGCGCGCCACGGTCGGCCTCCGAGTAGACGGCCACCGTGCGGAGGCCGAGGACGCGGCAGGCGCGGATCACCCGGACGGCGATCTCGCCCCGGTTGGCCACGAGGACCGTGTTCATGCGCCGAGCGGCGCCACGAGCATCAGCGGCTGACCGTATTCCACGAGCTCTCCGTTCTCGGCCAGGACCTCGCCGATCCGCCCCCGGCAGCCGGCGGTGACCGAGTGCATCAGCGCCATGACCTCGATGAGACAGACGACATCGTCCGGGTCCACGAGGCTCCCGACCTCCACGAAGGGCGGCGCGCCCGGCCGGGGGGCCCGGTGGAAGGTGCCGACCATCGGCGCCTTCAGCTCGACCTCCCCGTCGGCGGCCCCGTGTCCCAGGCCGCGGGGAGGCGCGCCGATGGGCGCGGGCGCCGCCTGGCGCGGTGCCGGCACCGCGAGCGGCGGCGCGACGGTCGCCTCGGGCGCCGGCGCCGAGCCCGTCTCCGGGCGCGCCCCGCGCCTGCGCACGACGAGCTTCAGGTCGCCCATCTCGAGCCGCAGCTCCTCCAGCGAGGAGGCGTCGATGATCGTCAGGATCTTCCGGACGTCGTCGTAGCTGAGAGCCATCCGGCCGTCCCTCACCCCTGCCGCTGCGCCATGGCCTTCATCGCTTCTGCCTTGACGAGGCCCCACAGGTGATGGCGGGCCTTGAGAAACTCCGGCGACGCGCGCATCTCCTCGGTGCGCGGCCGCGGCAGCGTGTTCGCGAACACCTCCTTGACGACGCCCGGCCGCACGCTCATCACCACCACCCGGTCCGAGAGGAAGATCGCCTCGTCGATCGAGTGCGTGACGAAGAGCACGGTCTTCCGCCGCGAGGTCTGCTCGCCCCAGATCTGCAAGAGCTCGTCCTGCATGATCTCCCGCGTCTGGGCATCGAGGGCGGCGAACGGCTCGTCCATCAGCAGGAGCTCGGCGTCGTTGGCGAGGGTCCGCGCCAGCGCGCACCGCTGGCGCATGCCGCCCGACAGCTCCTGGGGATAGCGGTTCTCGAACCCCTGCAGCCCGACGAGGCCGATGTAGCGCGCGGCGGTCGCCCGTCGCTCCGCCCACGGCACGCCCCGGAACTTCAGCCCCAGCTCGACGTTCGCCATGACGGTCTTCCACGGCGGCAGGGCGTACTCCTGGAAGACCATGCCGCGACGGCAGCTCGGCCCGGTGATCGGCTCGCCGTCGAAGTACGCGCCCCCCTCCGACGCCGACTCGAGCCCGGCCACGATCCGGAGCAGCGTCGACTTGCCGCAGCCGCTCGGGCCGACGAGGCTGACGAACTCCCCGTCCTCGACGCAGAGGTTGATCCGCCCCAGCGCCGGTTGCGTCGAGCCGTCGCGGGACAGCCGGTAGACCTTGCTCACGTCCTTGACGTCAAGCCGCGCCATGCCCAGTCAACTCCCTCACTCGCGCTCAGCGGGCCATCGCCCAGGGGGTGAGGCGCCGCGCCACGCCGCGTATCACCCGGTCCATCACCAGGCCGAGGGCGCCGATGACGACCATGCCGAGGATCACGCGCTCCGTGACGAAGGCGTAGCGGGCGCTCTGGATCATGAAGCCGAGGCCCGAGCGAGCGGCGACGAGCTCCGCCGCCACGAGCGCCATCCAGCCCACGCCGAGGCCGATGCGCAGTCCGGTGAGGATCAGCGGCAACGCGCTGGGCAGGACGATCTCGCGCACGATCTGGTGGCGCCGACCGCCGAGGGTCAGCGCGCCCCACACGAGCGTGCGGTCGACACGGCGAACGCCGGCGACCGTGTTCAGCAGGATCGGGAAGAACGCCCCCAGGAAGATGATGAACATGTTCTGGGCGTCGCCGATGCCGAACCACAGGATGCCGAGGGGGATCCAGGCGATGGGCGGGATCGGCCGAAGGAACTCCGCCACCGGGTCGACGGCGTCCTCGATCCACTCCCAGAGCCCGATCGCGATGCCGAGCGGGATCGCGAGCCCCGCCGCAATGGCGAAGCCCCCGAGCACGCGCACGAGGCTGTGCCCGATGTGCGTCAGGAGGTCGCCGGAGGCGAGGACTCGCCAGCCCTGCGCGACCACACGCGAGGGCGGCGGCAGCACCTGGGCGAGGTCGGGGACGAGGCCGCCGCTAATCGCCTGCCACGCCAGCAGGAAGGCGACGGGCAGCAGGAGCATGCGCAGGCCGGCGAGCATCACGAGACCACCCACGGCGTCATGCGCCGCTCCACGAGACGCATGAGGCGATCCATCGCGAATCCGAGGAGCCCGATCAGCACCATGCCGAGAATGACGCGCTCGGTGAAGAGCAGGTTCCGCGAGTCCTCGATGAGGAAGCCGAGGCCTGAGCTGGCCGCCACCAGCTCGGCGGCGACGAGCGCCATCCAGCCCACGCCGAGCCCGATGCGGAGCCCGGTGAGGATCAGCGGCAACGCGCCGGGCAGGATGATCTCGCGCAGGATCTGCGACCACGTCCCCCCGAGGGTGAGCGCGCCCCAGATCAACGGCCGGTCGACGCTCCGCACGCCCTCGATCGCGTTCACGACGACGGGGAAGAAGGCGCCGAGGAAGATGATGAACATGTTCTGGGTGTCGCCGATGCCGAACCAGATGATGGCCAGCGGGATCCACGCCAGCGGCGGAATGGGGCGGATGAACTCGACGAGCGGGTCCACGAGGTCGCCGAACCGCCGCCACCAGCCGATGGCGACGCCGAGCCCGACGCCGGCAATCGCCGCCACGGCGAAGGCGCCGATCACCCGCTTGAGGCTGGCGAGGATATGGAAGATGAGATCGCCGCTTCGCATGAGGTCCACGAAGGCGACCACCACGCCGAGCGGCGGCGGCATCAGCGTGGCCGCCGAGGGGGCGAGGTGCGGCAGCACGACCGCCGACACGACCTGCCAGGCGAGCAGGGCGGCGCCGACGGCCGCGAAGCGCCGGAGCGGCCGGGCCATTGCCGGGTTGCTCACGCCTACTTTCTCGGCTCGTACCACTTGCCGTCGAACTGCCAGCGCCGCTCGAGATCGTCGGGATCGGGAAACGCCTTCGGACGCTCGAGCTTGTAGGGGAGGATGAGATTCAGCCGCTGGCCCGCGGCGAGCGCCTTGACGAAGCCCGCCGTCGTCATGCCCGCCGGGAAGTACGGCGGCTCCTTGGGGATCTTCCATCCGAGCTTGTGGAACGTCGCGTCCATCCACCTGCTGCCGCCCTGGAACCAGCTCCGGTACGACTGCTCCGTGAGCTGCTCCTTCAGCCGCCCGCTGTCGAACAGGAACTTGGCCACCTGCGCGCCCGCCGGCGCGTAGACGTCGACGAACGGGTAGATCCACGCGGGCTTGAAGGCGCTGACCGTGGCGACCGTCTCCTCGTACACGTGCTCGGGCGGGTAGCCCGCGAGCGCCGGGTCCTTGCGCGTCACCTCGACGGCCGCCTTGATGTCGCGGCGGGCGATGAGCATCGCCTCGACGGCCATGTCGACGACGGCCTGGACGACGTCCGGCGCGTTCTGGAAGATCTCGTCGCGCATGTGCAGCGTGCCCCAGTAGAGCTGGAACGGCGCGGTGTCGTCGAAGATCTTCGCGTTCTTGCGGTACTTGGCCATCAGGCTCGGCGTCGGCGACCAGGGGACGACGGCGTCGATGCCCTTGGGCATCGTGGCCTGATCGGGGATGGGCAGCGACTTGACGGTCACGTCCTTCGGGTCCATGCCGTTGCCGCGCAGATACGCGTTGAAGGCGAACTCGGCCGAGCTGCCCGCCACGAGCCCGACGACCTTGCCCTTCAGGTCGGCCGGCTTCTTGAGCTGCGAATCGAGCGGGACCAGGATCGAGTGCTCGAGCACGGGCGTCCACACGACGCCGGGGCTGTGCACGGGCGCCTTGCGCACGATGAGCGTCGTCAGCGGGAAGTTGCCGCCGACGCCGATCTGGATCTTCCCCGCCACGATGGCCTCGTTGAGCGGGGGCCCCGCCAGGAACGACTGGAGCTGGATGTCGAGCCCGCGCTTCTTGTCGAGCCCGCTGTCCTTGATGACGAGGGGGATCGTCGCCTGCCCCAGCCAGGGCGCCTGGTAGCCGTACTGGATCGGCCACCAGCCCTGCTGCTTGAGCCAGTCGATCGACTTCCGGCTGACCTGCTCGTAGGGCTGCGGCCACCCCCACGGCGTGAACTGCTGCGCGGCCGCGGGCAGGACTCCTGCCGCGAGCAGCGCGACGCCGAGCACCATCGAGAGGACGAGCCGTGTGATCATCGCAAACCCTCCTCGTCGAACCATGTCACCGCTCGGCTCGCGCTCCCGGCAGCGCTCGCCTCGCACTGCCACGCGCGGCCCACGCGGCGTCCGGGCACCGCTACGCTGCCAGCCAGCCTCCGTCGACGGCGAGCACGTGACCCGTCACCCCGTCCGCCGCCGGCGAGGCGAGGAAGAGCAGGGCGCCGACCACGTCGCGCGGCTCCAGCACCCGCCCCAGCGGCGTGCGCGCGAGCATCGCCGCCCGGTACGCCGCGTCGTCGACGCGCGCGCGCGTCATCTCGGTCCGCACGTGGGTGGGCGCCACCGCGTTGACGCGGATCCCCGCGGCCGCCCACTCGACGGCCAGCGCCCGCGTGAGCCCGATCACGCCGCCCTTGGCCGCCGCGTACGGACTGGCGGCGTGCAGCACGGGCCCCACGAGGCCGTAGATCGAGGCCATGTTGATGATGCGGCCGCCACCGTGGCGGCGCATGACTCGCGCGGCCGCCTGCGCGCAGAGGAACACGCCCGTCAGGTCCACGCGGATCACACGCTCCCACTCCTCGAGGGTCACCGCGTCGGTCGGCTTGACGACGGTGATCCCCGCGTTGTTGAGGAGCACATCGAGCCGCCCGTCCCCTGCCCGCGCCGCCTCCGCCACCGCGGCGTCGACGCTCGCGGGCACGCCGACGTCGAGGACGAGCGCCCTCCCCCGGCCTCCCGCCGCGTCAATGGCGCGCACCGTGTCCGTGGCGAGATCGGCGTCGATGTCGCCCACCGCAACGGTGGCGCCCGCCGCGGCGAAGGCCAGCGCCGCCTCGCGGCCGATCCCGCGGCCGCCGCCGGTAACGAGGCAGCTCTGACCGTCGAGCGTGAAGAGGCCGGTCACGGCCGGCCCCCGCCGCGCTCGGCCTCCAGCTCCGCGCCGAGCGCCTCGGCCGCGGCCGTGAGGTCGGGCAGGTGCTCGCGGGCGCGCGCGAGCGTGAAGCGCGCGGACGGCGCGGAGACGGCGAGGCCGGCGATGAGGCGACCGCGACGGTCGCGGATGGGCACCGCGAGGCAGCACACGCCAGCGAGGAACTCCTCGTCGTCCTCGGACCAGCCGCGGAGGCGGACCTCGGCGAGCTGCGCCACGAGCGCGCTCCGGCTCGTGATCGTCCGCGACGTCAGCGGCGCGAGGCGAAGCCCGCGCAGGAGCCGCCCGCGCGCGGCCGGCGCCGCGAAGGCCAGGAAGAGCTTGCCGTTGGCCGTGCAGTGCAGCGGGACCCGGCTGCCCGGCTTGAAATCCGTCCGGAGCGGCCACGACGCCTCGACGCGGTCGAGATAGAGCACCTCGCCGCCCGAGAGCACGCCGACATTCACGGTCTCGCCGAGCTTCTCCGAGAGGCGCTCGAGCAGCAGCTGGCGGTTGCGGTGCGCGGGCCCGCCGCGGATCGCGTCGAAGCCGATATCGACGAGGGCTGGGCCCACCACGTAGCAGCGGGTCAATGGGTCCTTCCGGACGAGCCCGGCCTCCTGGAGCAGGCCCGCGAGGCGGTGCGCCGTGGGCTTTGGCAGCTTGACGGCGGCGCTGAGCGCGGCGAGGCTCACCGGCGCCGCGGCGCGTGCCACGTGCGCGAGCAGGGTGACCGCCTTGAGGACCGGTGAGGGGGCGCGCCCATTCCGCTCAGTGGAACGTTTCATTTCATCGACCGTTTCGGTGGCAATCTTTTACGTGGATGGCCCCGTCAGTGTCAAGCCTCAATCTCGCGGCCACCGCGGCGACGAGGCCGGCGGCGGGCCGCCGCGTGGCGGTGGACCTCGGCAGGGTTCCCCTTGACTTGTCCCGGGGAACCACGGTAGTCTCACCGCGATCTGGATTCTGGATACAGAATCCCGGACTGGGACGCTCCCTACACCGAGAGAGGCGGATGCCCCATCCCGTGGCGCGGCTCAGGCGGCGCAGGCTCGTGGACGATGCCACCCAGACCCTGCGCGGCGCCATCCTGAGCGGCCGCCTCCAGGGCGGCGCGCGGCTACGTCAGACCGCCCTCGCCGACCAGCTCGGCATCAGCCGCACCCCCATCCGCGAGGCCCTGGGGCAGCTCCGTGACGAGGGGCTCGTGGAGCTCCTCCCCGTTGGCGGCCTCCGGGTCAAGGTCATGAACCTCGACGAGGCCGTGGAGCACTACGATCTCCGCGAGGTGCTCGACGGCCTGGCCGCCCGGCTGGCGGCGGGGCGCGCCGGCCCGACGAGCCTCGCCCGGCTCGAGCGGGCGCTCCAGCGCATGGCCGAGTGCGTGCAGCGGCAGGATCCGAACCGGTGGTTCAAGGCCCACGTGGACTTCCACGAGGAGATCCTGCGCGCGGCGGGCAACCGGCCCCTGGGGCGCCTCGCGAGCGTGGTGCGGCTGTCCATCCGCCACTTCCACCCGCTGCTGCTGCGCACCGAGCGCCGGCTCGAGCGCGCCCACGAGGAGCACCGCCAGATCCACGCGGCCATCGCCGCGCACGACGGCGAGGCGGCCGAGCGCCTGGCGCGCACCCACATCGCCAACGCCAAGGAGATCGTGCTGAAGGTCATGGCCCAGGGAGGACGGGATGCCGCTGTTCAAGACTGAGAAGAAGGCCCCGCGGGGGCCGGCCGGCCGGTGGGACGTGCTCGTCAGCGAGGAGATGTGCAAGGCCTGCGGCTTCTGCCTGAACGTCTGCCCCACCGATGTCTTCGCCTGGCGGACGGTCACCAACCGCCTCGGCTGGTTCCCCGCCTACACCGCGCGCGAGGAACACTGCGTCGGCTGCATGCTCTGCTACCAGATCTGCCCCGCCTTCTGCATCGCCGTCGCGCCGAGAACGGGAGGGACCCGCTGATGTCCACCGCCACGCTCACCGTCAGAGACGGCCTCGTCGCCCCCTGGGGCGAGTGGGAGCGGCGCCACACGAGGGGCCGCCGCCTGCTCGAGGCCGGCACCTACGCGCTGACCGAGGGGGCCATCGCCGCGGGCTGCCGCTGCTTCGCCGGCTACCCCATCACCCCCGCCACGGACATCGCCGAGTACATGTCGAAGCGGCTGCCCCAGGTGGGCGGCTACTACATGCAGTGCGAGGACGAGCTGGCCGGCATGCACACCTGCGCCGGCGCCAGCCTCGGCGGCCTCAAGGCCATGACGGCCACCTCGGGCCCCGGGTACACGCTCATGCACGACGCCTACGGCTGGGCGCTCACCAACGAGATCCCGCTGGTGGTCGTCGACGCCATGCGCGTCGGGCCCATCAGCGGCATCACGGGGGCCCCGGGCCAGGGCGAGTTCTACGTCTCCCGCTACTGCACCCACGGCGGCAACTTCGAGACCATCGTCCTCTCCCCCTCGTCGGTGCAGGAGGCCTTCTGGCTCACCATCGACGCCTTCAACCTGGCCGAGCGCTTCCGGACGCCGGTGACGATCCTCACCGACCAGGTCGTCTCGGACATGTGGGAGGACCTCTTCATCCCCGCCGACTACGCGGGCCTCGACTTCGTCGTCCCCCGCCAGCACAACCTCCAGATGCCCTTCTTCCCGGTGGGGAGCGCCGCCATCGACGTGGCGCCCAATATCGTCGGGCGCGGCACCGGGGTGTGCGTCTCGGCCTACACCCACACGCCGGAGGGCTACGACATCGAGGAGATGGAGGCGCAGTGGGCGCAGAGCTACCGCCTCGTGAACAAGATCCGCTTCCACCGCGCCGAGTGCACGCGCTACGAGGCGGTGGGGGTCGAGGACGCCGAGGTGATCGCGGTGGCCTACGGCGCGACGGCCCGGACGGTGAAGACCGCGGTCCTCGAGGCGCGCCGGCGCGGCGTGCGGGCCGGCTTCGTCCGCCCCATCACCCTCTGGCCCTTCCTCGACGAGCTCTTCGAGCGCGACTGCCATTACGTGGTCTGCGAGCTCAACTACGACGGCCAGCTGGTCCGCGAGGTGATGCGCGCGGCGCCCGACAAGAAGAAGGTCCACTTCATGGGCAAGAGCGCCGAGCTGCACACGGTGGCCGAGGTCACGGCGGCGCTGGAGGCCGTCCCGCACTCGGGCAAGGTCCCCGCGCTGCCCTACATCTGGACCGAGGTGCGCTGAGGCGCACCGGCATGGAGACCCGCTGATGAACAAGCTCGCCGGCAAGTACCTGCGCCCCGGCCAGATCCCCACGAAGGCCTGCCACGGCTGCGGCATCGGCATGATCGAGAACTGGCTGCTGCAGGCCATCGAGGAGCTGGGCCTCCGGCAGGACGACGTGATCTTCGGCACCGGCATCGGCTGCGTGGGGCGCCAGACCTTCGCCACCTGGGGCGGCGACAACTTCGGCGCCACCCACGGCCGCGCCATGGCCGTGGCCACCGGCCTCAAGCTCGCCCAGCCCGACAAGAAGTTCCTCATCGTGGTGGGCGACGGGGATGCGGCCTCCATCGGCACCTCGCACCTGGTCCATGCCGCCCGCCGCAACCTGGGCGTCACGGTGATCTGCGAGGACAACATGGGCTACGAGTCCACGGGCGGCCAGTTTTCGCCCACCACGCCCGCGAACTACGGACGTCGTCCAGGCGGCGGGGGCGACCTTCGTGGCCGAGACCACGGCGACCCAGTGGCACCAGACCGTGAAGATCGTCAAGAAGGCGCTGCAGAACGACGGCTTCTCGTTCGTCCACGTCCGCTTTCCCTGCAACGAGAACTTCGGCGCCTACGCGCTGGGCTCACGCGACACCCTCAAGGGCCTCGAGTGGATCTACGAGCACACCCAGGGGCGCAAGGCGGACGGCAGCGCGACGGACTTCACCTGGCAGACCGGCATCAAGCGCGACGCCTCCAACAGCCGGCCCGAGTTCAGCCGGCTGATGCGCGATCTGGGCGAGCGGGTGCGGGCGAAGGCGGCCGAGGACGACGGCGGGGGAACCCAATGATGGCCACGGCCACAGCCATCAGGGCCCGCACCGAGATCCTCATCTCCGGCTTCGGGGGACAGGGCGTCATCCGCATGGGGCAGATCCTCGGGCTCTGCGCCATCCGGCAGGGGCAGCGCGTGACCATGCTCAAGAGCCACGGGACGGAGACCCGCGGCGGCTACGTGCGGGCCCAGCTGGTCATCTCTCCCGAGTACGTGGACAGCCCGGTGGTGGAGGCGGCCGACGTCTTCGTCGCCTTCTCGGCTCCGGCCTACAAGAAGTTCTTCGACTGCTGCAGCGGCAAGATCCTCTACGACCCCGAGATGGTGACGGAGATCCGGGCCGAGGCGGGCGAGCGGCACGTGGCCGTGCCGGCCACGGCGCTGTCCAAGCAGCGCTTCAGCAACGTGCTCTTCGCCAACATGATCATGCTCGGGGCGCTGACCCGGCTCGCCGCCATGGACTACGAGGCGATGAAGCAGACGATGGTGGAGGTGATCCCGCGCTTCCACGAGCAGAACCTCCTGGCCATGGAGCTGGGCCACACGCTTCCCGCGGTGACCGGCTCCGCCTGACGTGACCGACGCCGGCCCCGCGCGCCCCTGGCACCGCTTCTGGCCCGGCCATCTCCCGCTGGCGCTCGACTACCCGCGCGCGCCCGCGTGGTGGCTGCTCGAGCGCAACCTCCCGCGCTTCGCCGCGCGCGTCGCGATCCGGGAGCTCTGCCCGGAGACGCTGGAGGAAGGGCGGCGCCTCAGCTACGCCGAGCTCTGGCGCGCCGCGCGCGGCGTGGCCACCGGGCTCACCGGGCTCGGGGTGGCGGCGGGCACGCGCGTGGGGCTCTGCCTGCCGAACAGCGCCGAGCTCGTCATCGGCTACTACGCCACCTGGTGCGCGGGCGGCGTGGTCGTCCCCGCCAACCCGTCGGCCCGCGAGAGCGAGATCGCCGCGCAGCTCGGCGATGCCGGCGTGGCGCTGGTGGTGGGCGCCGCCGGCAGCCTGGCCGAGAAGGCGGCGGCGCAGCTCGGGGTGCCCTTCGTCGAGCTGGCGGGCTTCCGGAGCATGGAGACGCTGCCCCCGGCCGAGCCCCGGCCCCTGGCGTCCGCGTCCGACGTGGCGGTGCTCCTCTACACGGGAGGGACCACGGGCGTGCCCAAGGGCGCCATGCTCACCCACGGGAACCTGGTCGCCAACACGGTGCAGTTCGCGGAGTGGTACGCCTTCGCCCCCGGCGACGAGGTGGCGCTGTCGGTGATCCCCATGTACCACTCGGGCGGAATGTCGGGCGCCATGAACGTGCCGCTCTACTCGGGCGCGACGCTGCTCGCGATGCGCCGCTTCGCGGCCGGGGCGGTGGCCCGCGCCGTCGAGCGGTACCGGGCCACGCGGCTCTTCGGTGTGCCCACCATGTTCATCGCGCTCCTCAACGACGAGGCCGGGCGGCGGGCCGACTACTCCACGCTGCGCGCCTGCCGTACCAATGCGGCGCCCCTGCCCCCCAGCGTGAAGGCCGCCTTCGACGCGCTGGTGGGCCGTGAGGTGCTGGTGGAGGGGTACGGCCTCACGGAGACGAGCCCGCTCACCCACGCCAACCCCATCGGCCGGGCCAGGGCGGGCTCCATCGGCATCCCGCTGCCGGACACCGATGCCCGCATCGTGGACCTCGAGACCGGCGCGGAGGTGCCGGCCGGCGCCAGCGGGGAGCTCCTGATCCGCGGCCCGCAGGTGATGCGCGGCTACTGGAAGCGCCCGGAGGAGACGGCGCAGGCGCTGCGGGAGGGCTGGTTCGCCACGGGGGACGTGGCGGTGATGGACGCCGAGGGCTACTTCGCCATCGTGGACCGGAAGAAGGACCTGATCAACACGGCTGGCTTCAAGGTGTGGCCGCGGGAGGTGGAGGAGACGATCTACGCCCACGAGGCGGTGCGGCTGGCCGTCGTCGTCGGCGTCCCTGACGACTACCGCGGCGAGGCGGTGAAGGCCTTCGTCGTGCTCAAGGAGGAGTGGCGCGGGCGCTGCGGCGAGCGGGACCTGGTGGAGTTCTGCAAGACGCGCCTCACCCCGTACAAGGTCCCGCGTGCCGTCGAGTTCCGCGCCGAGCTGCCGATGAGCGGGGCGGGCAAGCTGCTCCGCCGGACCCTGCGTCACGAGGGCCAGCCGTCCGGGGCAGCAGGCCCGTGAATCGCCAGGAGATCGAGGAGATCGTGATCCGCCTGCGCGCCGAGCCCGGCGAGACCGCCGCGGCGCTCAGGGCGCTCTTCGAGGAGCGCTACGGGCGGACACCCTTCATCCTCGAGTACCTCTCCCGCCGCCCCGACGTCGCCCTGCCCCACGTCCTCAAGTCCGATGCCGTCCTGTCGGGGAATGGGGCCGTGGATGCCAGGACCACCGAGCTCATCGCCTCGGCCGTGGCCGCCGCGCTCCGCTGCGACTTCTGCATGCTCGTCCACATGGATCGGGCGCTCGAGCTGGGCGTCAGCACCGACGAGATCTTCCAGGCGCTGCTGGTGGCGGGCGCCATCTGCGAGTCCTCGTCCCACGCCCACTCCTTCCGCATCCTGGAGCGGCTCGAGGCGAAGCGCAGGCAGCGAGAGGCCCCGCCGGAGGCCTGATGGGGGCGTCCATCTCCATCACCGCCCCCTCCCCCGCGGCCAAGGCGCGACACTTCTGGGGGCGGGTTGCCGCGGGCAGGGACAATGGCCCGCCGCCCCATCCGGACCTCAAGGGCCTCGCCGCGCTCAGGCGGCGTGTGGTGGAGGACCTCGGCGCGCTCGCCGAGCGCTTCGAGAGCGCGCTGGCCCGGGCTGCGGGCGTCTCCGTGACGCGGGCCGCGACGCCCGCGGAGGCCGCCGAGGTGGTGGCGACGCTGGCCGGCCCCGGCGGACGCGTCGCCCTGAACAGGTCCGGGGCCCTCGCCACCGAGGTCCGCCCGGCCCTGGAGTCCCGGGGACTCCTCGTGGTGGACAGCTACGGCGAGGCGGCCCGCAGGGCCAACCCTGCCGGCCTCCCGGGATCCTTCCCGGGGCAGGCCGCGGACATCGCCGGCTCCTTCGAGGCCGAGCCCTGGCGCGAGGCGGCGGCCGCGCCGAGGCGGGACGAGGTGGCTGTGCTGGGGGTGAGCGTCGCCGTCGCCGAGGACGGGGCGCTCCACTTCCTCCAGCACTTCAGCAACATCTCGCGGCTCCTCGACGAGGCCCGGGCGGTGGTGCTGGTGGTCCCGCTGGAGAAGATCGTCCCGACGGCGGCGGATGCCGCGCTCCAGCTCCGCGCCATGGCCGTTCACGGCCTCCTGCCCGCCATGGCCGAGCTGTCGGCCCGCGGGGCTGCGGCAGGCCCGCCGTGCGAGGAGCCGCCGCGTGCACCCGGGACGGAGCGCCCGACCCTCCACGTCCTCCTCCTCGACAATGGGCGGCTGGCGCTGGCCCGGGGGGAGCACCGCGCCCTCCTCGAGTGCATCGGCTGCCGGGCCTGCGTCGCGGTCTGTCCCACCCAGCGCTTCTTCGGCGGTCCCGCGCGCCAGAACCCGCGGGAGTACGCGCTGGGACGATGCCAGGGGCGCGTCGACGACGTGGACCTCTGCGTCCTCTGCACCATGTGCCAGCATGCCTGCCCCCTCGACATTGCGATCCCGCGCTCGCTGGCCGTCCTCAAGGGGGAGGATGGGCGCCGGCGCGGACCGAGCCTCGAGCGCCTCGTCCTGGGCAACCCGGCCGTGCTCGGGCGCTGCGCGGCGCCGCTGGCCCCTCTGGCGAACCTGACGCTCACCCTCGGGCCGGCCCGGGCGCTCATGGAGCGCTGCGCCGGCATCGCCGCCGAGCGCCCGCTGCCCCCCTTCGCCCGGGAGAGTCTCGCCGCCTGGTTCGACGCCAGGCGGCCCGCCCCGGCCCCGACCGCGCGGGCCGTGGCCTACTTCCCGGGCTGTTACGCGAACTGGCATGCCCCGGGGATCGGCGAGGCGCTGGTGCGCGTGCTCGAGCGGAACGGGATCCGGGTCACGCTTCCGACATCCGGGTGCTGCGGCATCCCCAATCTCGCCAATGGCCGGCGGGAGGCGGCCCTGCGGGAGGCGCGCGCCGTGCTCCGGACCCTCGAGCCCATCGCCACCCGGGGCGGCGAGATCGTGACCGCCTGCACCACGTGCCACTTCGTCCTCAGTCGTGTCTACCGTGACCTCGTCGGCGTCGAGGCGGAGGCCGTGGCAAGCCGGGTCCGCGATGCCAGCGACTTCCTCCTCGGTCTGCACGCCGCCGGCCGGCTCGACACGGCGGCCCTCGGTCCCCTCCGGCTCAAGGTCGGCCACCACACCCCGTGCCACGCGAGGGCGGACGGGCTATCGGGGAGGAGCCCGGCGCTGATGCGGCTCATCCCCGGCGTGGAGGTGGAAGAGGTGGAGCGCGGCTGCTGCGGCATGGCCGGCACATTCGGGATGAAGCGCGAGCACTACGCCCGGTCCATGGAGATCGGCGCTGCCGTCTTCCGGGGCCTCTCGGAGACCGGGGCGCCGGTGGCCACCACCGACTGCCCCACCTGCACCATGCAGATCGCCCACGGGACGACGCGCGAGGTCGTGCACCCGGTGGTCCTGCTCGACCGCGCCTACGCCGCAGGGCATGGCGATGAGTGAGACGCCAGTCATGACGCGGACCATCGCCGAGATCAACGAGCGGCTGCGCCGCGGGGAGGCGGTGGTCCTCACGGCGCAGGAGGTGAAGGAGGCCGCCCGCCGGGGCGCGCCGCTCGAGGTCGAGGAGGTGGACGTGGTGACCACCGGCACGCGGGGCCCGATGTCGGGCTCCGCGGCGGCCTTCACGCTCCCGGGAGCGCCCGGAGCGGGTCCGGCCGCGCGCGCCTGGCTGAACGGCGTCCCCGCCTATCCCGTGCCGGAGGGCGGAGGGGATCTCTCCGAGGGCCTCGATCTGGTCGTCTACGGCACGGCGGAGAGCCGCTGGGAGCCGCGCCGCTACGGGGGCGGGCACCTCTTCCGCGACTTCGTCCAGGGCCAGCCCCTGATCCTCGAGACGACCTCCGATGGAGGGGCCCTCATGCGTCGCACGGTGACGCGCGCGGACTTCTCCCTGGCGCGCCTGTACAACGCCCGCAACGCGTTCCGGAACTACATGGCCTTCGGCAACTTCAAGGGCGGGCCGCCGCTGCCCACGATCTTCGGCTTCCGGCCTCTGGGCGCCGGCACGGGCGTGACGGTCGTGGGCTCGGGGGAGCTGTCCCCGCTCCAGAACGATCCCGGGCTCCGCGTGATCCGGCAGGGCACGCGCGTGCTGGTCAATGGCGGCCCGGGCCTCGTCGTCGGCCACGGCACGCGCAGCGCCGCGGCCCGCCCGAACCTCTCGCTGGTGGCCGACATGTTCGAGATGGACGCCGAGTACATGGGCGGCTTCATCACGGACGCGGCGCTGGAGGTCGTCAACGCCGTGGCCGTGCCCATTCCCATCCTCGACGAGGCGACGCTCGCGGCGGTGACCGGGGCGCTGGACGAGGCGGTGCCGCTGCCGGTGGCGGACATCAGCGACCGCGTGGCCTTCACCGAGAGCACCTATGGCGAGGTCTGGCAGGGGACGGACCTGGCCATCCGCTACGACGCCGCCCGCTGCGTGACGTGTTCCTTCTCGTGCGTCGCCGAGCACTACTGCCCCGTGGGCGCCATCTCGTGGCGGGACCGGCGCCACGACGACGCCCTCTGCTTCGCCTGCGGCGCCTGCACCATCACGTGCGTGGGGGGGGCCTTCACGGCGCGCCTCGGCCAGATCACCGTGGACGGCCGGCCGGTGCCCATCACCTTCCGCCAGAGCGACAGGCGGCGGGCGCTCCGGATCGCCGAATTGCTGCGGGACCGGATGCGCCGGGGCGAGTTCCTCCTGAGCGATCTGGGTGATCCCATCGAGCACCGGGGCGCGGGGCACTGAGGTGAGCCTCGCCGAGAAGCGCCAGGAGACGCGCCGCACGCACGACGGCGTCGTGACCACCACCTGCGCCCTCTGCCCGGCGGGCTGCGGCATGCGCCTGGCCACGCGCGCGGGAGGCGTCGTGGACGTCTGGGGCGAGGCCGAGCACCCGCTGAGCAAGGGCTCGCTCTGCGCTCTGGGCTCGGCCGTGGGTCAGCTCGTGTCGAGCCCGGCCCGGCTCACCGAGCCGCGCGCCCGACTCCGGCGGGGGGAGCCCTGGCGCACGATCTCCTGGGACGAGGCGCTCGGGCTCTGCGCCACCCGCCTCGCCCCGTTCCGCGAGGCAGGGCGAGGCCAAGCCGTCGCCCTCGCCCAGGGCCGGGCTGTGCCGCTGGGGAGCCTCCTCTCCGCCAGACGACTCGGCGGAGCCCTCGGGCTCGGCAGCGCGCCGGCGCCGGCGCCGGAGGGCACGCGCGCCCTCGGAGCCCTGGCCTCGATGGTCCCCGCCCCCGACTGGACGCGCGCGGGGAGCATCCTCCTGGTGGCGGCCGACCCGGCCTCGAGCGAGCCCTGCACCATGGGATGGATCGTGGACGCCCGCCTGCGGGGCGCGCGGGTGATCACGGTGGACGGCCGGCGCACCCGGACCACGCTCAAGTCGGATCTCGTGGTGCCGGCTCGGCCCGGGAGCGAGCGGCTGGTGCTCGCCGGGCTCGGGGCGGCGCTGGTGAGGCGCGGGCGACACGACGAGGCGATGGCGAGAGCCGCGCTCCGGGACGCCGAGGGCTGGCTCGCGCGCTGTGCCGCCCTCGACCTCGGAGCAGTCTCCCGCGCCAGCGGGGTGAGCGAGACTCAGCTGGAGGAGGTCGCCGCGGCGCTCGCGGAATCCTTCCCCGCGCTGGTGGTGGTCGATCCCGATGCCCTCGGCGGTGAGGCCGCGGGCGTGCTCGGAACCGCCGTCGGGCTCCTCGCGCTGCTGGGCGCCCTCGGGCTTCCCGGTGGCGGGCTGGCCTGTCTCGGAGGCCCGTTGCCTCCCCTCGATGCCGGCCTCGACCCGGCGCGCGAGCCGGTGGCAGCCACCAACCCGCCCGCCGTCTTGCTCTGGGAGGCCTCGTGCCCGCCGCGGCGTCGCGACTCCTGGGCCGCGGCAGTGGCCGAGCGCGCGGGGTACGTGGTGGCGCTCGCCGCATTCCCCGATGCGGTGACCGAGGTCGCCGACCTCGTGCTCCCGGCGGCGCTCTGGCTCGAGCACGGCGACGTGATCCTGCGCAGCACGAGCCGGTGCCTGCAATGGCACCGGACCGTGGTGCCGCCTCCAGGGCGCGCGCGATCCGGCGCCTGGATCTGGGCGGCGCTGGCCCGGACGATGGGCGTGGGGGCGCTCTTCCCGTGGCTCGGCCCGGAACTGGACCTCGACGAGGGGGCCCTCACCGACTTCTTCCTCTCGCACTCCCCGGCCGTGTCTGGCTGCAGCCGGGCACTGCTGGACCCCGCGACAGCGGGGCCAGGAGGAATCCTCTGGCCGGCGGCGGATGGCGAGGCAACCCGTCTGGAGCACGGAGCCGTCATTCGCGGCCGGTGGCGTCTCCTCGACCGGCGAGCCGGCTGGCCGGGGCCGGAGGAACCGGTGCTGACGGTGGGCTTCGCGGCCGAGGACGCGAGCGCCGATCTCGCGGGGGAAGCGGGTCCTCGTGGCTCGACGGATCTCCTCGAGGAGATGGCCCCTCTCGCGCGGATGCCCGGGGGCTGGCCGCTGGTGGGAGCGCTGATGCCATGAGCTGGCTCTTCCTGGGCCGCGGCCTCGGGGCTGCCGGGGCGATCCCCGCCGGGGACGGCGTCCTGCCCGCGCTGGCCATCGACCTCGAGCGCTGCATCGGCTGCCGGGCCTGCGAGGTGCATTGCCAGGTCGAGCATGACCTGCCGGCCTCGGTCCGTCTCCTGCACGTGCGCCCGCATCCGGACGAGCCGTCGCCCGGCCTCCCGATCTTCCCCCTCGCCTGCGCCCACTGCGCCGAGCCTGCCTGCCAGGCGGTGTGCCCCGCGGCGGCGATCCGCCGCCGTCCCGACGGCGTGGTGCTCCTCGACCCGGCGGCGTGCATCGGCTGCCGCTTCTGCATCATCGCCTGCCCCTACGGGGCGCCCCAGTGGGACCCGGAGCGCGGTCGCGTGATCAAGTGCGACCTCTGCGTCGACCGGCTCGCGCAGGGGCTCTGGCCCGCCTGCGCCACCAAGTGCTCGATGAAGGCGATCCATTTCCTGGATGCGGAGCGCCTCGGCCGGATCCTGGCCGAGAGCGGGCGGCGGGGCAGCGGCGCCCTCGTGCTCGGCGTCGGCGCGGCGGAGGCGCTCAGGTGACCCCCAAGGAGCGCATCCTCCGGATCCTGGGGGGCGACCGGTCCCAGGCGCCGGCGGTCTGGATTCCGGTCAACGGCACCCTCGTGGAGACCATGGATCTCTGCGGCGCCGGCTGGCCCGAGGCCCACGCGGATCCCGACCAGATGGCGCGGCTGGCCGCGGCCACCTACGAGATCACGGACTGCCCCACCTGCACGATCCCCTTCTGCCTGACGCTGGAGGCAGAAGCTCTCGGCGCCGGCGTGGACCGGGGCACGCGCTCGAGCCCGCCCCAGGTGCGGCGTCATCTCGACCTCGCCATGGACGCCTTCGAGCCGCCCGCCGATTTCCTCACGCGCGGCCGCATCCCGGCCGTGCTCGAGGCGGTGGAGCGGCTGGCGAGGAGCGCGGGCCGGGTGCAACCCGTCACCATGAAGGTGGTCGGACCCTTCACCGTGGCCTCGGCGCTGTTCGGCCCGGAGCCCCTCCTGATCGCGACCATCGAGGACCCGCCCGGGGTGGCGAAGCTCCTGGACCGCCTGGTCCCGCTCTCGGCCGCGCTGGCCCGCGCCGCGCGGCAGCGCGGGGCCGACTGCATCTCCATCCCCGACCCCGTCGCCTCCTGCGACCTGATCCCGCCCCGGACCTACGCGGAGCTGGTGCTCCCCGCTCACGCGCGACTCCTGGCCGAGATCGAGGGGCCGCGCGTGCTCCACATCTGCGGCAACACCACGCCTCAGCTCGCCTCGGTGCGCGAGGCGCGGCCGAGCGCCTTCTCCTTCGAGGAGAAGGTGGCGGTGCCGGAGGCGCGCGCCGTCCTCGGGGATGGCATCGTGACCATCGGCAACCTGTCGGCGTTCGGCGCCCTCCTCACGGGCTCCCCCGAGACGGTGAAGCACGAGGCGCTCGAGCGGCTCCGCGAGGGCGTCGACCTCCTCTCCTCGGGCTGCGGCCTCTCCCCGCTCACGCGGCTCGATCGGGTCCGGGCGCTGGTCGAGGCGGCGCGCGAGCACGGAGCCAGCGCGTGAGGCCGGGACTCGATCCCGCCGTGGAGGAGTACCGGGCGCGCGTCGCCACGCGCGGTCTGGTCTCGTTCCGCGTGGCCCGCGGGGAGTCGGACCTGGTCGTGGCCTGCGAAGGCCCACTCGAGAGTGAGGCCCGGGCGGCGCTGGGGTGGCACCGGCGGGAGCTCGAGGCGTACATCGCCGAGCACCCGGCCTTCCTGGCCTCGCTTCAGCCGGTGGCGGTCCACCCGCGGGCGCCGCGCATCGTCCGGGCCATGGCGGAGGCCGCACGCGCGGCTGGGGTCGGGCCCATGGCGGCGGTGGCCGGCGCCCTGGCCGAGGCGGTGGGACGAAGCCTCCTGCGGCAGAGCCAGGAGGTCATCGTCGAGAACGGCGGCGACCTGTTCGTCTCCGTGCGGAGCGAGCGGGTGGCGCTGCTCGACACCGGCCCTTCCGCGTTCGGCCGGGCCCTCGGGTTCCTGATCCGCCCCGATCGGGGGCCCGTGGGGATCGCCACCTCCTCGGGCACGGTCGGAGGCTCGCTGAGCCTGGGCCGCGCCGATGCGGCCTGCGTGATCGCCCGGAGCGCGGCGCTCGCGGATGCCGCGGCCACCGCCGTCGGCAACGCGGTGACCGGCGCGGAAGGCATCGAGGCCGGACTGGCCCGGGCCCGGGCCATCCCGGGCATCCTGGGCGTCGTCGTGGTGGTGGGGAGCCGGCTCGGGGCCTGGGGACAGGTGGAGCTGGTGGAGGCCTGACGGGACTGCATGGGAGACCGCGTGCAAGATCCGACGCGACGCGGCGGCAGGACCATCGCCGAGATCAACGAGCGGCTCCGGCGCGGCGAGGCCGTGGTGTGGAGCGCGCAGGAGCTCAAGGCCGAGGTGCGCCGCGGCCGGCGGCCGACCCTCGACGACGTGGACGTGGTCACGACGGCGACTCACGGGATCATGTCGGGCACCGCCGCCATGTTCAGCGTTCCCGTGGCCGCACGCGGGGTCTTCGCGCGGGCCGCGCGCGCCTGGCTCAACGGGGTCCCCGGCTTCCCGGGCCCGGCACCCAACGAGCGCCTCGGCTACGTGGACGTGCTGGTCTACGGCACGACGCCCAGCCGCGACGCCCCTGGCCGCTACGGGGGCGGCCATCTCTTCCGCGACCTCGTGGAGGGCCGCGAGGCGGAGATCGAGGTGCACACCGACGACGAGCGCAGGCTCACCCGCCGCTTCACGCTGGGAGAGCTGGACTTCGCGCGGATGTACAACCTCCGCAACGCCTACCGGAACTACATGGCCTTCGCCCATCTCGGCGGCGGCCCGCCCGTGTCGACCATCTTCGGCTTCCGCCCCATGGGCCCCGACACGGGACTCACCACGGTGGGCTCGGGCGAGCTGAACCCCCTGGAGAACGACCCCGGGCTCAGGACCATCAGGATCGGCAGCCGCGTCCTCGTCAACGCGGCCCCGGGGCTCGTGGTGGGCCACGGCACCCGGAGCACGCCCGAGCGGCCGAACCTCTCGGTGGTCGCCGACATGTTCCGGATGGACCCGCGCTACATGGGCGGCTTCGTCACGGGGGCGGGCGTGGAGGTCCTCAACAGCGTCGCGGTCCCCATCCCCGTGCTCGACGCCGCCGTGCTCAGGACGCTCACCGACCGGCTGGACGAGCGGATCGCGCTGCCGGTGGCCGATGTGCGCGACCGCGTGCCGCGAGGCGAGGCCACCTACGCGGAGGTCTGGCAGGGGCGAAACCTGGAGATCGGGTTCCACCCGGAGCGGCGCTGCGCCGGGTGCGCCGGAGGCTGCGTGGCCGAGGCGGCCTGCCCGGTGGGCGCCATCTCCTGGAGCCAGACCCGGCTCGACCGCGACCGCTGCGTCCGCTGCGGGGCCTGCGCCGTGCTGTGCGCGGGGGGCGCCTTCACCGCCGATCTCGGGCGGGTCGAGGCCCTGGGGCGCAGCTGGCCCATCACCTTCAGGCTCAGCGACCGGGCCCGCGCCATGGAGCTGGCCGAGCGCCTCAAGGCGCTGATGCTCCGTGGGGAGTTCCTGCTGGCCGAGGCGGAGACCCCGATCACCCATCACCCGCCGCAGGGCGGCGCGGGTTAGCCCCGGCCGGCGGCCCAACCAGGACAGAGGAGGGCAGGACATGGAGACACGCCGCGAGTTCCTCAGGACGTCCACGCTGGCGCTGGCCGCGGGAGCCGGCGCCCCCATCATCCTGACGCCGCGCAAGGGCCTCGCCCAGGGCGGGCTCAAGACCATCCCCGTGGCGGGGCTCATCGGCGCGGCAGCTCACAACGCGGCGCTGGAGACGGCCCGCGCCAAGGGCTTCCTCGAGGCCAACGGGCTCAAGATGGAGCCGAAGGAGTACGCGGCCGGGGCCTTCCTCATCCAGGCTCTGGCGGCCGGTGACATCGTGGCCGGAGTGGCCGGGGACAACCCGAGCCTCCTCGGGCGCGCGTCGGGGGTGGACCTGAAGATCCTCGCCAACTCGAACCTCGAGGGCTCGGTCCTCGTCGTGGGACCCAGGGTCAAGGGACCGAAAGACCTCCACGGCAAGAAGGTCGGTACCCCGGGCATCGCCGCCATCCAGGACACCCTCATGGTGCTGTACGAGGAGAAGCACGGCATCAAGACCGACCACGTCTTCGTGAAGGTCACGGACATGCCGACCCTCCTCAGCAAGGGCGAGATCGCGGGCTACATGGTCTGGGAGGTGACGGGCTCGGCGGGGCTCGCCATGGGCGGGGGCCGGGTGCTCGCCACCTCCAAGGACATCCGCGGCAACCACGAGTGCTGCGTGCTGGTGGCCAGCGGGAAGTTCCTGCGCGGGGACCCCGACGCCGCCCTCAGGCTCGTGAGGGCCTTCGACGTCGGGCTCAAGCACGCCATGGGCAACCGCGAGGAGCTGGTCCAGATCGTGGCCCGGCGGGACGGGCTCGAGCCGGACCTGGCCCGGCGGGCGCTCACCAATGTCCGCTACAAGTACCCGCCCTTCAACGACCCGGGGGAGCTGTCCTTCATCGTCGAGGCGCTGATGAAGGCGGGCAAGATCGAGAAGGGGCAGGTGCCGGACGTGCGGAAGTTCGTGGCCGAGACGATGGACAACCGCATGATCAGGAGCCTGCACGCCTGATCCGGCACGGGGCGGCGCCCGGGCGGGACTCCGGTCCGGGCGCCGCGTGGGAGCCGACAGCATGGAGCAGAGGAGCATGGTCGCGCAGCCGGAGCGCGCGGTGCCCGCCGCCGGGCAAATGCCGCTGGTGGGCCGCCGGGCCGGGCCCTGGGGCGGGCGTGCGCGGCTGGCTCTCGCCAACGTCGTCACCCTGGTGGGCGTGCTCCTGCTCTGGCAGCTCGTGGCCGTCATCTATGCCTCACCCTTCGTGCCGAGCCCGGCCGCCGTGTGGCGCGCCGCACTCCGCCTGGCGGCGGTGGGGGACGTCAACGGCCACTCGCTCCTCGCCCACACGGGGCAGAGCCTGCTGCGTGTCCTCGCGGGCTTCGCCGCCGCGGCGGTCATGGGGGTGCCGCTGGGGCTCGTGATGGGCCTCTACCCGCGGATCTACCAGAGCACCAAGAGCGTGATCGAGCCCATCCGCTTCATCCCCCCGCTGGCCTGGATCCCCATCGCCATCGTGACGCTCTCGGGGTTCTCCCGCTACGTGTTCATCATCTGGCTGGGCGCCTTCTTCCCGGTCTTCATCGCCACCCTCGTGGGCGTCCCGCGCGTCGAGATCCTCCACAAGAACGTGGCCGCGGTGCACGGCGCAGGGCGCGCGTACATCCTGAGAAAGGTCGTCATCCCCTCGACGCTCCCGGACATCCTGGGCGGCATGCGGGTGGGGCTCGGCGTGGGGTGGATGTGCATCGTCGCCGCCGAGATGATCGGCGGAGAGATGCTGGGGCTCGGCAAGCTGATCCTCAAGTACGCCGAGCTCCTGCGCATGGCGGAGATCGTGGTGGGGATGATCATCATCGGCCTGTGCGGCCTCGTCATGAACGAGATCCTCCTCGCCATCGAGAAGCGCCTCTTCCGCTGGCGCTGGGAGGTGACGCTGTGACCGAGAAGATCCGCGTCCGGGTGACCCAGCGCTTCGGCGACCTGCTGGTCCTGGACGGGATCGACTTCTCCGTGCGGGAGAACGAGTTCCTCTGCATCCTGGGCAAGAGCGGCTGCGGCAAGACGACGCTGGCCAACCTCATGGCCGGCCTGATGCCGTGCAGCCAAGGCGCCGTCAGCATCGACGGCGTCCCCGTGGACCCCAAGCACCACGAGCTGGCCTTCGTGTTCCAGGAGCCCTCCTGCTGGCCCTGGCGGAACGTCCGCGACAACATCCGCATCGGCATGGAGATCCGCGGGCACCCCGCCGCCGAGATCGACCGGCGGGTCACCGAGATGATCGACATGGTGGGGCTGCGCGGTTTCGAGGGCTACTACCCCTACCAGATCTCGGGCGGCATGAAGCAGCGGGTGGCCATCGCCCGGGCCTTCGCCGTGGACGCGGACCTCATCCTCATGGACGAGCCCTTCGCGGCGCTGGACACGCAGACGCGCCAGGGGATGCAGGAGGAGGTGCTGCGGATCTGGGAGAAGCGCAAGACGACCGTGGTCTTCATCACCCACAGTCTCGAGGAGGCCATCTATCTCGCCGAGCGCATCATCGTGCTCACCGACAAGCCCGGCACCATCCGCGGCGACTTCGCCGTGGACCTGCCGCGGCCGCGGGACTTCGCCCACCCGGGGTTCATCGCGCTCCGGAAGCGGCTGGGCGAGCTGATCGGCTCCTGGTGAGGACGCCATGATCCGGATCGCGGAGCTCGGCATGGTCTACCCGGGCGGGGGCGGCGCCCCCGTGGAGGCGCTCAGGGGCATCTCGCTCGCCGTGGGCCGCGGCGAGCTCGTCTCGATCGTGGGGCCCTCGGGCTGCGGCAAGAGCACGCTGCTCAAGGTGATCGCCGGGCTCTACCGGCCCACGGCCGGCGGGGTCTGGGTCGGCGGAGAGCCCGTGTCCGGCACGCGCCGCGACGTGGGGCTCGTCTTCCAGAACCCCATCTTGCTGCCGTGGCGGACCGTGCTCCAGAACGTCCTGCTCCCCGTGGAGGTGCTCCACCTCGAGCGTGCCCCCTACGAGGCCCGCGCGCGGGACCTCCTCCGGAGCATGGGGCTCGAGGACTTCGCCCACCGCTACCCTCACCAGCTCTCGGGGGGCATGCAGCAGCGCGCGGCCATCGCGCGGGCCCTGGTCCACGATCCCGCCATGCTCCTCATGGACGAGCCCTTCGCGGCGCTCGACGCCATGACGCGGGAGACGATGAATCTCGAGCTGGCGCGGCTGTGGGAGGCGACGCACAAGACCATCCTCTTCGTGACCCACTCGATCATGGAGGCCGTCTTCCTGTCCAGCCGCGTGGTGGTCATGTCGGCCCGCCCGGGGCGCATCCTCGAGACCATCACCGTGGACCTGCCGCAGCCGCGGACGCTGGACCTCATGGCGACGCCCCGGTTCGGCGCCCACGCGGCCCACATCCGCAGCCTCTTCGAAGCCGGCCCCGGGCGACCTGGAGCGCGGGCGGCCGCGGCGCCCCTCGCGCCCGTGACGACCGGGGTGACCTCGTGAGGCGGCTCCGGCGGCCCGAGTACCTGCTCTCGCCCCTCATCGCGGTGGCGCTCCTGGCCTCCTGGGAGGGGCTCGTCCGGGGCCTCCGCGTGCCGGCCTTCATCGTCCCCGCGCCCTCGGCCGTCTTCCTGGCCCTGGCCCGGGGGCTGTGGAGCGGCATCTACGTCACCCACTTCGTCCACACGCTGGCCGAGACGCTGCTCGGCTTTCTCATCGGGGCCCTGGTGGGGCTCGTCCTCGGGGCGGCGATCGCCCGGTCACGCCTCGTGGAGCGGACGCTCTACCCCTACGTGGTGGGCTTCCAGGCCATGCCCAAGATCGCCATCGCCCCGCTGCTGGTCCTCTGGTTCGGCTTCGGCATCTGGTCCAAGGTGGCGATGGCCTGCATGATCGCCTTCTTCCCGGTCATGGTGAACGTGATCGTGGGGCTCCGCGCCGTGGACCGCGAGCTGGTGGAGCTGATGGGATCCCTGTCGGCCTCCGAGTGGCAAGTCTTCCGGCTCGCGCGGGTGCCCACGGCGCTGCCGTACCTCTTCGCGGGGCTCGACGTGGCCATCGTGTTCAGCCTGCTCGCCACCATCGTGGCGGAGTTCGTCGGCTCACAGATCGGCATGGGCAACCTGATCCTCCAGATGAACTTCGCTCTCGACGTGCCCGGCGTCTTCGCCGTGCTCCTCATTCTCTCCCTCCTGGGCGTGGGCCTGCACCTGGTGGTGGTGAAGATCCAGCGGCGCGTCATCTTCTGGGGCAATTCGGACGTCGTGACGGGGGCGTGATGCAGCGGACTCGAGACAGGAGGCGACCATGAAATGCGCGAGACGGAAGGGGTGGAGAGGCGCGGGGCTCGCGATGGCAGCAGTCGGGCTCGCGGTGATGCTGGGGCCGGCGCCGGTGCCCGCCCAGGCGCCGCCCCGGAAGGTCACCGTGGTGTTCGCCAGCACCAACTTCCCCGTCGGGACCTCGCCGGCCAACCTGCCCAAGACCCTCGGCTACTGGCAGGAGGAGGGGCTCGACGTGGAGCTGCAAGGGGCGGCCGGCTCCCTGCCGTCGCTCCAGATGGTCCTGGGCGGCAAGGGGGATGTGGGCGTGGTCCAGCCCATCACGCTCTTTCAGATGCGCCCCAAAGGGGCCAAGGTCAAGGCTTTCTACACCTTCATCCGCCACAATTGGTTCTACCCCGTGGTCCTCGAGTCCAGCCCCATCCTGAGCATCAAGGACCTCAAGGGCAAGACGATCGGCGTCCAGAGCATGGGCGCCTCCATGATCCCCTTCATGAAGCTCTGCCTGGCGGAGGCGGGACTCGACCCCGAGAAGGACGCGACCTTCGTGGGCGTGGGCCTCGGGGCGGGCGCGGCCGCGCTCCTCCACCAAGGGAAGGTGGATGCCCTGGCCCTCTGGTCCGCCCAGTACGCGCTCATGGAGAACGCGGGGTTCAAGCTCCGGAGCTTCCAGGACATCGCGCCCCTCAAGCACATGTCCTTCGCCGTCTCCTACGTCGCCCGGGACGACTGGATCCGCGACAACGGCGAGGTGGCGGCGAGGCTCGGCCGCGGCTGGGCCAAGGCCACGCTCTTCGCTCTCACCAACCCGGAGGCGGCGGTGCGGCTGCACTGGAAGGTGTATCCGCAGACGCGGGCGGCGGGCGACGATGATCCCACGGCCATGAAGAAGGCGCTCACGGAGCTGTGGGCCGGACTCAACTTCATGCGGGTGGACACGGCCCCGAGCAAGAAGTGGGGGCTGACCACGCGCGAGGAGGTCGAGGCCTACGGCAAGGTGCTCGTGCGGGCGAAGCTGATGGAGGGCCAGCCGGAGGGGGCCGACCAGTACTTCGCGCCCGAGATGATCGACCGGATCAATGACTTCGACCAGGCGAAGGTGATCGCGCAGGCCAGGGCCTTCAAGCCCTAGCCTTCCCGCGACGAAGGGCGACGCTGACGTTCACCCGGGGCGCGCAGGCGTGAGGCGTCCCGTGCCACGAGGAGGGCTTCGCATGCCGAGGATCACGAGGCGATGGCAGGTCCGGGCGCTGCTCGCGCTGGTGGCGCTCGTCGCGGTGGGGGGAGGCGCAGGGGAGGCGGCGAGCCAGGAGAAGTACCCCTCCCGTCCCATCGACTTCATCTGCACCTGGGGCACGGGCGGCGGCGCCGATGCCATGGCCCGCCAGATCGGCTCCCTGGCGCAACCGCTGCTCGGGGTGGCCCTGCCCGTCTCCAACGTCCCCGGGGCCTCGGGCAACACGGGGCTGGCCCAGATCCTCGGCGGCAAGAGCGACGGCTACACCGTCGCCACTTACATCCAGGACACGCTCATGACCATTCCCATGGGGCTGGCGCGCCACAAGGTGGACGACCTCGAGTGGATCACGCGCACCCAGGTGGCCGACTCCTTCCTGTTCGTGAAGTCCGACGGGCCCTTCAAGACCATCCAGGAGCTGTTCGCCCACGCCAAGGCGAACCCGGGCAAGCTCCGGGTGGGGACCACGGGCTTCGGCTCGGTGGACGACGTCACGGTGCGCTACCTCGAGAAGCGTGGCTACAAGATGATCACGGTGCCGTATCCCAAACCCGGCGAGCGCTACGCCGCCACGCTCGGGGGCCACGCCGAGGTGCTCTACGAGCAGGCGGGCGACGTGCTCCAGTACCTCAAGGCCGGCCAGCTCCGCCCCCTCCTCATCTTCGCCGAGAAGCGTCACCCCGCCTTCGCGGAGGTGCCCACCTCCAAGGAGCTCGGCATCGACATCACGCTGCCGCAGTTCCGCGGCATCGTGGCGCGCAAGGGGACGCCGCCCGAGCGCATCCAGGCGCTGGCCGGGGCCTTCCGGAAGGCCATGGAGACCCCGCAGTGGAAGAAGTTCGCCGAGGAGTGGTACTTCGCCCCGGACAGCTACCTCGGGCACGACCGCTTCGGCCGGTGGGTGGCGAGCGAGGTGGACACGCTCGAGCGGCTCGTCAAGGAGTTCGGGCTGCGCAAGTAGCATGCTCCCCCGCCGCGCCCTGATCCCGCTCGCCGGAGCGGTGCTGGCCGCCGCCCTCCTGCCGGGCTCGTGGGGTCTCGACGGCCTCGCCCGCGAGGGGCAGCTCGGCCCCGGATTCTGGCCACGGCTGGCGCTCTGCGGCCTCGGGCTGGCCTGCCTCGCCAAGGCGCGGGAGGAGTGGCGCCGCGGGCGCGGCGGGGCCCCCGAGGCCGGCGACGCCCGGCCCGAGATCTCGCGGCCCACGCTCCTCGGCGGCATCGCCCTCATCGTCGGTTACGTGCTGCTCGCCTCCCCCCTGGGCTTCGCCCTGACGACGGCCGGCTTCATCGCGGCCTTCATGCTCCTCGCCGGCTCGCGGGCACCGGTCAGCGTGGCGCTCTCCGCGCTGCTCGGCACGGTCGGGCTCCTCTACGTCTTCGTCAAGGCGGTGTATCTCCCGCTGCCGAAGGGCGACGGCCCCTTCGAGGCCCTCACGCTGGCGCTCTACCGGGCGCTCGGGCTCTTCTGAGGGAGGCTCCCGGATGACCGAGATCCTCCCGAACCTCGCCGTGGGCTTCGCCAACGCGCTCGCGCCGCTCAACCTGGCCATGATCGTGCTCGGGCTCGCCATCGGCATCGTGGCGGGGGCGCTGCCCGGCATCACCATGCTCAACTCCATCGTGCTGGTGCTGCCCTTCACCTACGTCATGGGGATCGTGCCGGCGCTGCTCCTCATGATCGGCGTCTACTGCGGCGGCGTCTTCGGGGGCTCCATCACCGGCATCCTCTTCAACATCCCCGGCGACCCCATGAACGTGCCCACCACCTGGGAGGGCCATCGCCTGAGCCGCAAGGGGCAGACGCGCTATGCGCTGGGGCTGGCCATCATGAGCAGCGCCTTCGGCGGGCTGGCGAGCGCGCTCGTCCTCGCCTTCCTCGCCCCGCCCTTCGCCCGGTTCGCGCTGGGCTTCTCCACCGTCGAGTTCTTCTCGGTGGTCCTCTTCGGCCTGGCGAGCGTGGCCGTGCTCGGCCAGTCCTCCATGCCCGCGGCCCTGGTCTCCCTCTTCGCCGGCGTCTTCCTCGGGACCATCGGCACGGAGGCCCAGTACGGCGTCGAGCGCTTCACCTTCGGCGTGCCGTTCCTCAAGACCGGCGTGGACTTCGTCACGGTCCTGATCGGGCTGTTCGCCATCGGGGAGGTCCTCGAGCAGGTCGTGAGCCGCCAGCCTGAGGCTGCGCCCGAGAACCCGTCGGCGCGCGCCGTCCCGCGACTGCCGCTGCTGGACCTCTGGCCCCTCCGCGGGCCGCTGCTCCGGGGCACGGCGGTGGGCATCACCGTGGGCGGGCTCGCGGGAGCCGGCGCCACCGTCTCGTCCTTCGTCTCCTACGGCTTCGAGAAGCAGCTGTCCCGCGAGCCCGAGCTGTTCGGCACGGGGCACGCGGGGGGGCTGGTGGCCTCCGAGAGCAGCGTGAACGGCTCCACGGGAGGCGCCATGATCCACCTGCTCACGCTGGGCATCCCGGGGAGCGCCGCCACCGCCGTCATGATGGGCGCCTTCCTCATCCACGGGATCCAGCCGGGCCCGCTGCTCTTCACGAGGCAGCCCGAGCAGGTGTACACCATCATCGCCGGGATGATCCTGGCCAACCTCGTGATGATCGCGCTCGGCTACCTGGCGGCCATGTCCTTCGCCCTGCTCATGCGGGTGCCGGCGCCGATCCTCAACACCTTCATCGTGGTCTTCTGCTTCCTGGGCGGCTACGCGCTCCGCAACGATCTCGCGGACGTGTGGCTCACCATGCTCTTCGGAGTGCTCGGCTTCTTCATGCGCCGTTACGACCTGCCCATCCCCCCCTTCGTGATGGGCATCATCCTGGGGCCCATGGCGGAGCAGTACTTCCTCACCAGCATGGTCTCGCACCAGAACGACCTCACGGTGTTCCTCACACGCCCGGTGAGCGCCGTGCTGCTGTTCCTCGCGGTCTCGCTGGTGACCTGGCCGTCCCTCCGCCGCCTGCGGGCCCGCCTGCGGGCGCCGGCCCGTCCTTGACCCCTCGCCTCCCGGGCGCGAGCGGCGGCGCGCTGGAACGGCCCGTGGCCCGGGAGCCTCAATCTCCCGCCCCGGCCACATCGTCCCCGGTGTAGAATCGCCCGCGTCACGACGCGGGGCACGCGACGATCTCCGCCGCGGCGCCGCCGCGGGACGCGCGACCCGGAGGCCCCGACGACGGCCGTGTTCCTCGGCTGGCGCGCCGGGCCCGGTCGCCATGACTGGAGAGCGCCCATGACCCGCAAGACCCCGAAGCGCACGACCACGACCCGCCGCCCGCGGCGCCGCGCCGGGCGGCCGGCGGCTGCGCGAAAACCCGCGGAGGCGCGCCCGGCCGAGTCGCGGGAACTCGGGGTGCCGGGTCCCGAGCCCGCTGGCGCGCCGGAGCGGCCCGCCGCCGTGGCCGCGGTCAGTGTGGCCACCGCCCCGCCAGCCGACGGCCCAGGGCTCCCGCCCGATCTCGCCGTCACCGTTCCGGAGCCCGAGTACGCGGAGCGCGTGCCTCCCCCCGAGCTCGAGCGCCCGGTGCCGAGGAGCCGGCGCGCGGTCTTCTTCGACGTGGAGAACACCAGCCACGCGCCGCACATCGAGCGGGTGCTCCACCACCTGGCCATCAACAGACAGGAAAGCCGGACGGAGTTCGTGGCCGTGGGCAACTGGCGGGTGATCGGCCACGACGTCGCCCGCCTGCTGGCCCGCCGAGGCGCCCAGCTCGTCCACAGCGCGCCGGCGACGGGCGTGCGGGACTGGAGCGACCTGCGGATCGCCGTGAGCGCGGGCGTCTGGCTGGCGGCCGCCCGCTCCGGCGACCGCATCGAGATCGTGTCGGAGGATCGCGCCTTCGATGCCGTGGGCGATGTGGCGGCCGCGCTGGGGATCGAGTTCCAGCGGCTCTCCTATCGTGCCCTGTCCGGCGCTCCGGCCGCCGCCGAGCCGGCCGAGGGACCTCCCACGCCCCGGGCACGCGGCCGGGGTCGCCGGGGCCGGCGCCCCGGGGGCGCCGAGGCGCCGCCGACCCACCTCGCCGCC
>JACPIQ010000129.1 GCA_016188005.1 Candidatus Rokuibacteriota bacterium
GCCATCGGCACGGTGGCCATCCCGGAGATGCGGGAGCGGGGCTATGCGCCCCGCATGATCTACGGGACCATTGCCGCCGGCGGGGCGCTCGGGAACCTGATCCCCCCCGGCATCGCGACGATCATCTACGGGGCCATCGTGGAGCAGTCGGTGGCCAAGCTCTTCATCGCCTGCGTCATCCCGGGCGTCATGGTGACGGCCATCTTCCTCCTCTACATCTGGGTGGCGGTGCATCTCCGGCCGGAGCTGGTGCCCCCCGGGGCATCCCGCCCGACCCTCGCCGAGCGGTGGGGCGCTGTCGTGGACGTCTTCCCGGTCGTGGCGCTGATGGTCGCCGTCCTGGGCTCGCTGTGGTTCGGCATCGCGACGCCCACGGAGTCGGCGGCCGTGGGGGCCAGCGGCGCGGTGCTCCTCGCCTGTCTCTACCGCCGGTTCACGTGGGCCGCGCTCCGCGAGTCGCTGGTGAACACGGTCCGGATCACCTGCATGGTGCTGTTCATCATCCTCGGCGCCCAGATCCTCTCCTTCGCCTTCGTCAGGACCGGTATCAACCGCCAGGTCAGCGAGGGGGTGGTGGCCCTCGACCTCTCGCGGTGGACGCTCTTCGCCGTGATCACGATCCTCTACATCATCCTCGGGATGCTCGTGGACGGGATCTCGATGATGGTGCTCACCCTGCCGGTGCTCTACCCGGTCATCCTCAACGCCGGGTTCGACCCGATCTGGTTCGGGGTGGTGCTCGTGACGCTCATCGAGCTGGGCCAGATCACGCCCCCCGTGGGACTGGTCCTCTTCGTGATCCAGGGGATCTCCCGCGCGGCGATGACCGACGTCGCGCGCGGCGCCCTCCCGTTCATGCTCCTGTTCCTCGTGAGCATCGTCCTCATGGCCGTCTTCCCCCAGACGGCGACCTGGCTGCCGAGCCTCATGCGCTGAGCGGACACTGCATGATGTTCCGGATGCAGAACGGTCGTTCCAGGTACCGACCCACGGCCTCGTCGGGGAAGGCCCGGGGGCTGCCGCGCGCGAGCGGGCGGCGGCCCGCGGAGGCCGGGGGCGAGCGGAGCCGGGTCCCCGCCATCGACGGCGCGGTCCGGGTGCTCCGCTGCCTGGCCACCCGGGGCGAGGGGGTCGGCGTCACCGAGATCGGGCGGGCCTGCCACCTCAGCAAGTCCACCGCGCATGGCATCGTCAAGGCCCTGGAGGCCCACGGGTTCGTCGTCACCGTGGAGCCTTCCAAGCGCTACGTGCTCGGGGCGGGCCTGGTCCGGCTCGCCGAGGCGGCGCGGAGCCAGCGCACGGCCGTCCTCCTCGCGCGCCCGCCCCTCGAGGAGGTCGCGCGCCAGACGCGGCTGGGCTGCTTCCTGGCCGCGCCCTACGGCGCCACCGAGTTCCTCGTCCTCGAGAAGGCCGAGAGCTCCCGGGCCGTCAAGGTGACGGTGTCCGTGGGCGAGCGGTTCCCGCTCACGGCGGGGGCCCTCGGCAAGGCCTATCTCGCCTGGCTGCCGGACGCCGAGATCCGCGAGACCCTGAGGCGGGTGCCCCTGCCGAGGATGACCCCGCGCTCGATCCGGTCCACGCGCCAGTACCTGGCCGAGCTCGAGCGGGTCCGGCGCCAGGGTTTCGGAGCCAACTACGACGAGTACTATGCCGGGACCCACGCTCTGGCCGCACCGGTGTTCGACCCGAGCGGCCGGATCGTGCTCCTCCTGCTGACGGTGGGCTTCGCGGCCGATCTCCCGGCCGCCAGGATGACGACCGACGGTCGCCTGCTTCGGGCGGCGGCCGACCGGGTCACCGAGGCCCTCGGCGGGCATCCCCCGAAACTCCAAGAGACCGGCGGAGGCGCTGAGCCTGCGTCAGGCGAGAAGAAGGGCCCATGACCACCGAGAGCAGCCCCTGGAAGTTCCCGACCATCACCGACGAGGCGCTCGCCGAGCTTCGCGGCTTCCTCGGTCGGCCCGTGAGGCGCCCCGAGCCCTACATCGAAGTCGCCTCCCGCGACGCCATCCGCCACTGGGCGCACGGCATCGGGGACCGTAACCCTCACTGGGCCGCGCACCGGGTGGCGCCGCCCACGATCCTCTTTGCCATGGACCGGATCGTCTCCGGCTACGTGGGCGGCCTGCCGGGCATCCACGCCATGTACGGGGGGACGGACTTTCGCTGGCGGCTGCCGATCCGCGAGGGTGACCGCATCGTCGGCGAGAGCATCCTGCTCGACCTCGTGGAGAAGCAGTCGACCTTCGCGCGCCGGGCCGTCCAGCAGATCTACCGGACGACCTTCGTCAACCAGGACGGTGCGGCGGTCTGCGAGGCCGACTCGTGGTGCTTCCGCACCGAGCGCGACACGGCGCGCGAGCGGAAGAAGTACAGGCCGGCGGACCCGCACCGCTACTCGCCCGAGGAGATCGCGCCGATCCGCGAGGCCTACCGGAACGAGGCGATCCGGGGGGCCGAGCCGCGGTACTGGGAGGACGTGGCGCCGGGCGACGCGCTTCCCGAGCTGGTCAAGGGCCCGCTGACGGTGACCTCCGTGGTCGCCTTCGTCCAGGGGTGGGGGAGCCTCTACGTCCGGGCGCATGGCCTGGCCTTCGATCTCTTCGACCGCCACCCGGCGCTGGGCATCTCCAATGCCTTCGGCGTCCCCGAGCCGCCCGAGCGGGTGCACTGGGATGACGCCCTCGCCCGGGCCGTCGGGGTGCCGGCGGCCTACGACTACGGCCCCGAGCGGGTGTCCTGGCTCGGCCACCTGGTGACCAACTGGATGGGGGACGCCGGCTTGCTCCGGCGGCTCAACGTGCAGGTGCGCCGTCACAACCTGATCGGCGACACCACCTGGTGCCGCGGCACGGTGCGCGCGAAGGCCGCGGCCGAGGGCCGGGGCGAGGTGACGCTCGACCTCCGGGCGGTGAACCAGCGCGGCGAGACGATCGCGCTGGGCGAGGCCGTCGTGGTCCTGCCGCGCCGCGGGGCGGGGGCGTGACACCGGGGGCCCTCGATGGCCTCAGGGTCGTCGAGCTGGGAGAGTTCATCTCGGCGCCCTATGCGGGGCGCCTGCTGGCGGGCCTCGGCGCCGACGTGGTGAAGGTCGAGCCGCCCGAGGGCGACCGCGCGCGCCGCCACGGGCCGTTCCTCCGCGACGAGCCCCACCCGGAGCGGAGCGGCCTCTTTCTCCTGCTGAACGCCGGCAAGCGGGGTGTCGTCCTGGACCTCGACGCCGCCGCGGGGCGCGAGCGGCTCGGCCGCCTGCTCGAGCGCGCCGACTGCCTGATCGAGAGCCTGGAGGTCTGGCGCCTCGAGCGCTGGGGCCTCACTCCAGAGCAGACGCGGCGGCGCTGGCCGCGGCTCGTCCATGTCTCCATCACCACCTTCGGCCGCTCGGGTCCCTGCTCGCGCTTCCGCGGGCAGGGGCTGCAGGCCTCCGCGGCCGGGGCGGCCAGCATCACCATCGGCGCGCCAGGCAGGCCGCCACTCCCGCTGCCGGCCTCGCAGCCCGACTACCAGGGCGGCGTCAACGGCGCCATCGGGGCGCTGCTCGCGCTGTTCGCCCGCCGGCGCACGGGGCAGGGCCAGCACGTGGACGTCGCCAGCGCGGACGTCGTGGCCTTCTACGGCGGGATCACCTCGGTGATGTACACCGCCTCCGGCCTGCCCTGGGCCCGCGAAGGGCATCGCGCGGCGAAGTCCGGCGGCTACTATCCCTACACGATCCTCCCCTGCCAGGACGGCTACATCTGCATGATCACGCGCTCGGGGCACCCCTGGAAGAAGTTCGTCGAGGCCATGGGCAGCCCCGAGTGGAGCCGCGATCCGCGCTACCAGGACCGGGCGCGCGTCGGACGCGAGTACCCGGACGAGATGGATGCCCTGCTCGCCCCCTGGCTCCGCGAGCGCCGCGCCGAGGAGATCCTCGCCGTCTGCCGCCGGGCCGGGATCCCGTTCTCGGTGGTCCGTGACGCGGCCGAGGTCGCCGCCTGCCCCCAGCTCGCGAGCCGGGACTTCTTCGTCGAGATCCATCACCCGGCCGCAGGGCGGCTCCGCTACCCCGGCCCTCCGTGGAAGCTCTCGGCGACGCCCTGGCGCCTGCTGCGGCCGGCGCCGCTCCTGGGCGAGCACACCGAGGAGGTCTTCGCCGCGTGAACGGAGCCCGCCCGCTCGACGGCATCCGCGTCATCGACTTCGGCTGGGTGGCCGTGGGCCCCGTCCTGGCAAGCCTGCTCGCCGACATGGGGGCGGAGGTCATCAAGGTGGAGTCCACCAAGCGGCTCGACTACTGCCGGCTGATCCCGGCGCCGGTCCTCGAGGGCGAGCGTCAGGCCGAGGCCTTCGCCTCGCGCGCGGAGGTCATCGACTCGGTGCCGCTCTTCCACAACTACAACCGCGGCAAGAAGTCGGTGACGGTGGATCTCAGGCACCCCGCGGCGCCGCCCCTGCTCAAGCGTCTGGTGGCGACGGCCGACATCGTCATCGAGAACTTCTCGCCGCGCGTGCTCCGGGAAATCGGGCTCGACTGGGACGCCCTCGTCGCGGTGAAGCCGGACCTCGTGATGATCTCCTGCTCCGCGGCGGGGCAGACGGGCCCATGGAACGACCTCAAGACCTTCGCCCCCTCGCTGTCGAGCCTGGCGGGGCTCGAGAGCCTGGTCGGCTACGCGGGCGAGCGCGTCCTCGGCATGCTTGCCTTCGGCTACGCGGATCCCTCGAACGCGCACCACGGTGCGCTGGCGGTGCTGGCCGCGCTCTGGCATCGGGAGTGCACCGGCCAGGGGCAGTACATCGACATGTCGCAGCTGGAGGCGACCGTCGGCCTGGCCGGCGAGTCGCTGATGGACTACTTCATGAACGGCCGGGTGGCCGGCCCCGAGGGCAGCCGCCACCGCTCCATGGCGCCGCACGCCAACTACCCCTGTCGTGGCGAGGACCGATGGGTGGCGATCTCCGTCGAGGACGACGGGGCCTGGGCCCGGCTCGTCGAGGCCGTCGGTGGCCCGGCCTGGGCACGCGAGGAGCGCTTCGCGACGCTGGCGGGCCGCCAGGCTCACCTCGAGGAGCTCGACCGCCGGCTGGCCGAGTGGACGCGCGAGCGCACGGCCTGGGAGGCGACGGAGACCCTCCAGCAGGCCGGGGTGGCGGCCTTCCCCGTCTATGGGATCGAGGACGAGAAGCGCGACCCGCACTTCCAGGCTCGGGGCCTCCTCGCCCGGCCGAGCCACTCCCGGATCGGGACCATGGAGGTCTACGCCCACCCCATCAAGCTCGCGGCGACGCCCGGCGCGGTGCGGGGGACGGCCCCCGCGCTGGGGGAGCATACCGAGGAGGTTCTCGGCGACCTGCTCGGGCTCAGCCCCGACGAGGTCGGGCGGCTCCGCTCGAGCGGAGTGCTGGCGTGAGTGGCCCGCTCGCCGGCCTCTGCGTGATCGACTGCTCCAAGTATCTCCCGGGTCTCTACGCCTCCGCCCTCCTGGCCGATATGGGCGCGGAGGTCACCATGGTGGCGGGGCCGACGCCGGACCGGATCGCCCGCATGCAGCTGCCGGCGATCATGAACCGCAACAAGCGCTCCATCGTGATCGACCTCAAGCGGCAGGACGGCCGCCGTCTCCTCCTCCGGATGTTGCGTGGCGCCGACGTCTTCCTCGAGGGCTTCCGGCCGGGCGTCACGACGCGGCTCGGCCTCGACTACCCCACGCTGGCCGCCGAGCGCCCGCGCCTCGTCTACTGCTCCCTCACCGGGTACGGGCACGGCGGGCCCGCCCGCGACCGGGTGGGTCACGACGTCAACTACCTGGCGCGCGCGGGGCTCCTGGCGCTCTCAGGGCCCGCGGGTGGGCCGCCGGTGTTGCCAGTCCTGCCCATGGCAGATCTCGGCGGTGGAATGCAGGCCGTGGTGGCGATCCTCGGCGCCCTCTGGCACAGGGAGCGCACCGGCGAGGGGCAGTTCGTCGACGTCGGCCTCTTCGACGCGACCGTCTCCATGCTCACCTTCCATGCGGGCAACCTCTTCGCCGGACATCCGCCGAGCCGGAGCGAGCTCCTCCTGGGCGGGGGCTACGCCTGCTACAACGTCTACGAGACCAGGGACGGCCGGTACCTCGCCGTCGGAGCCCTCGAGGGGCAGTTCTGGCGCGCCCTCCTCGAGGTCCTCGACCTGCCGGATCGGGTCGAGGAGCAGTTCGCCCCGCCCGCCCGCCAGCGCCAGCTCATCGGTCTCCTCGCGGAGCGCTTCCTCACCCGGCCGCAGGCCGAGTGGATGGCGCTCTTCGACCGGGTCGAGGCCTGCGTCGAGCCCGTGCTCGATCTGGGGCCGGCGCTGGCCGACCCGCACGTCCAGGCCAGGGGGCTCGTGGTGGAGACGGTGACCGCGTCGGGGAAGGTGATCCGCACGCTCGGACCGCCGTGGAAGTTCGGCCGGACCCCTGCCGGGCTGCGCTGGCCCGGCGCGCCCCTGGGCGCCGACGGCCGCGTGGTGCTCGAGCGGCTCGGCCTTGCCCCCGCCGAGATCGAGGCCCTGGTCGGGCTGGGCGTGGTGCAGCTCCCGGGAGGTGGCTCATGAGCGCGACGACCAGCCTCCGGGAAGCTCTCGACCGCGCCTTCACCCCGCGGACCATCGCGGTCATCGGGGCCTCGGCCCAGCCCGAGAAGTTCGGCTACAAGCTCATCGAGCATCTCGTCACGGGCGGCTTCCCGGGGCGGATCTACCCCGTGAACCCCCGGTCCGGGCCGATCCTCGGTCTCCCGACCTACTCAGCGCTGGCGCGGGTGCCCGGGCCCGTGGACATGGCGGCGCTCCTGATCCCCGCCGAGGCGACGCCGGCCGCGGTCAGCGAGTGCGCCGCCAAGGGCGTGGGCGTGGCCGTGATCATCACCTCTGGCTTCGCCGAGTCCTCGCCCGCGGGCGCCCGGGCGCAGGCCGGGATGAGCGCGGTGGCAAGGGCGGCGGGCATGCGCATCGTCGGGCCGAACTGCGAGGGGCTCGTGAACCTCCAGGGCGGGGTCGTGCTGTCCTTCAGCCAGATGTTTGTCGGCCAGCGGCCGGGTCCCATCTCGCTGGTGTCGCAGTCGGGGGCCTATTGCGGAATCGTCTCCTCGCGCCTGTCGCGGGCCGGCGTCGGGACGGCGAAGATCGTCTCCTCGGGCAACGAGGGGGACCTGGTCGCGGTCGACTATCTCGAGTATTTCGGGGACGATGAGGACACCCGGGTGATCCTGCTCCACGTCGAGGGGATCCGAGAGCCTCGGCGCTTCGCCCGGGTGGTCGACGAGGTCGCGGCGCGGAAGCCGGTGGTGGTGAACAAGACGGGACGCACCGAGACGGGACGGCGCCAGGCGCTCTCGCACACGGGGGCCGTGGGCGGCAGCGACCGCGCCCTCGCCGCGCTCCTCCGGCAGCGGGGCGTGGTCCGCACGCGCCACATGGACGACTTCGTCGACGCGGGCCTGGCGCTGGCGAGCGCCGGTCCGCTCGGGGGCAACCGCGTGGCCATCCTGACGGTCGCCGGCGGCCTGGCCGTGGAGCTGGCCGATCTGCTCGGAGAGGCCGGCTTCGCGATCCCGCCCCTGACCGCCGGGACACGGCGAGTGCTGGGGCAACACATCCCCGACTACGGGACGACCGCCAATCCCGTCGACTTCACGGGTACGATGATCACCCGGCCCGCCGCCGTGGGGGAGTGCCTGGCTGCCGTGCTCGACGACCCCACCATCGACGCCGTGGCCGTCGTGCTGACGGCGGTGGGCGACCCCGAGTTCGCCCGCCAGGTCCACGCGCGGATGAGCGCGAGCCCCAAGCCCGTCATCATCTGCTGGACGGCCGGGCAGGCCCTGGCGGGTGCAGCCCTCGAGTACTTCACACAGCACCGGATCCCGGTCTTCGAGTCCACCCCCCGGCTCGTGAGCGCGCTCTGCGCGCTGCGCGCCTACTGGGGCTTCCGGCTCGGGCCCGAGTTTCGCGTCGAGGGCGAGCGCTGAGCGACTCCCGGCTCTTCTCGCCGATCCGCCTCGGCCCGATCGAGCTGGCCAACCGGCTCGTGCATGCCGCGACGCTGACGAACTACGCCGAGCGGAACCTCCCCACCGAGCGCCACGCGCAGTACTACGGGGCGCGCGCGCGGGGCGGCGTCGGGCTCATCGTGAGCGAGGCGATCTGCGTCCACCGCACTGCGGTCCCCACCGCCGTGGCGATCCGCGGGGATGACCCCGCGTCGCTGCCCGGCCTCCGGAGGATCGCCGAGGCAGTCCATGCCCACGGCGTGCCGATCCTGGCCCAGCTCTGGCACATGGGCCGCCAGCAGCTCTGGACACCGATCTCGGCCCCGTGGGCGCCCTCGCCGGTCCCTGACCCGATGTCCGCCACCGTCCCCCACGAGATGAGCCGGGAGGAGATCGACGAGGTCATCGCCCACTACGGGGCCACCGCGCGACTCGCCCGCGAGGCGGGCTTCGATGGGGTGGAGATCCACGGCGCCCATGGCTACCTCGTGACGCAGTTCCTCTCCCCCTGGTCCAACCGACGGCACGACGAGTACGGCGGCTCGCTCGACAACCGCCTGCGCTTCCTCGAGCGCGTGGTGGAAGCAGTGCGGGGCGCGATCGGCCGGGAGAGCGTGGCCGGCCTCAAGATGAACGGCGACGAGCTCGTCGAGGGCGGGATCGATATCGCCGAGGCCCAGCGGATCGCCGCGCGGCTGGCCGGGACGCGGGCGCTGGACTACCTCGCCGTGAGCCAGGGCAACTTCTCGAAGAGCCTGGACGCCCACTGCCCCGACATGCACTTCCCCCGGCTGGCCTTCCGCACCCTGGCGCGGGGTGTCCGCGAAGCGGCCGGAGGGCTGCCGGTCTGCGCCATGGCCCGGATCGCCACGCCCGAGGACGCCGAGGAGGTGCTCCGGGCGGGAGACGCCGATCTCGTCGGCATGAGCCGCGCGCTGATCGCCGACCCCGAGCTGCCGCGCAAGGCCCGGGAGGGCCGGGCCGCCGCGATCCGGCCCTGCATCGCTTGCAACGTCTGCTGGGGCGCGGTTGCAGCGGGCAAGCCCATGCTCTGCATCTACAATCCGTCGGTGGGCGCCGAGGCGACGATTGACGCCGACCGGCCGCCGCAGGCTGCCGCGATGCGGCGCATCGTCGTGGTGGGCGGGGGCCTGGCGGGGCTGGAGGCGAGCCGCGTCGCGGCCCTCCGCGGCCACCGCGTGATGCTCCTCGAGCGTGGTCCCGCGCTCGGCGGCCAGGCGCTCCTCGCCGCGCGGCTGCCCGGGCGCGCCGAGTTCGGTGAGATGACGCGCTGGCTCGTGCGCCAGGTCGAAGGCCTCCCCATCGAGGTCCGGCTCGGCGCCGAGACGACGGTCAAGACGGTTCGCACCCTGGCCCCGGACGCCGTCGTCCTGGCCACCGGGGCGCGCCCGCCCGCGCTCGACCAGGGCCCGGGCCCTGTCCACGTGCTCTCCTCCTGGCAGGCTGTGGAGCAGGACGGCAAGGTGGGCGCGCGCGTCGTCGTCGTCGACCGGATCGGCGAGCACGAAGGGCCAGGCGTGGCCGAGCTCGTGGCGGCGCAGGCCGAGCGCGTCTGGCTGGTGACGCCGCTCGACGTGGTCGGGCCCTATGTCAACTACGTGAGCCGCATCGGCGTCATGAGGCGGCTCCTGGAGCGGGGCGTCGCCATCCTCACGGGGAGCGAGCTGGTCCGGCAGGGCGGCCGGGAGGTCCTGGTCCGCAACCTCTACTCCGGGCAGACCCGGCGGCTCCGACGGGTGGATGCCCTCGTGGTGGCGGGCCCGAATCAGGCCGAGACCGCGCTGCTCGCCGGACTCCGGGCTGCCGTGCCCGAGCTGCACGTGATCGGCGACTGCTACGCGCCCCGCTCGGCGACCTCGGCCGTCCACGAGGGCCACCGCGTGGGGCGCCTCCTCTGAGCGGGATGGCGACCGGGTTGCACCCGCCGGGAGGGCAGACTAGTATGGTGGGCGCCTCGCGTGGCGCGACTCACCGTTCACTACGCTGAACGTCCGTACAGGGAGGGAGGCACAATGCCGACGATCACGATTCTCGATCCCACGGCCCAGCCGCGCCCCGGGCGCGAGCGCGTTCCGGGCCCCGTGCCCAGCCTCGAGGGCAAGGTGGTCGCCATCCTCAACAACCGGTGGAAGAGCATGGACATGGTGGCCGAGCGCTTCGCGGAGGGGCTGCGCCGCGAGCATGGCGTGGCCGAGGTGCTCCAGCGGGTGATCCCGATCTCGGCGCCCGCCCCGTCCGAGCTGCTCGACGAGGTCGCGGCCCGCGCGGACGTGGCCATCGTCGGGCTGGCCAACTGAGGGGCTTGCACGGCGTGGAGTGTCCACGACCAAACCGAGCTCCTGAGACGAGGCATCCCGACGGCAGTCCTGGTGACCGAGCGGTTCGTCGGCCTGGCGCAGGCCACTCACGAGCGGGCGAGGATGCCCGGCGCCCCGATGGTGGTGCTGCCGCCATCTGAGGAGACGGAGTACTCGGAGCCCGCGCGCGTGGCCGCCATCGTCGACGAGGCCCTGGTCCGCTTCGCCGGGACCATGGTCGTCCCGATGCCGCCCCCGGAGAAGCTGAGGGCGAAGGCCTGACATGCCCACGACGCTGACGTCCGCGCGCCACGAGGTCCCGGACGACCTCGGGGCCCTGCAGGGCTACCTCGAGAGCCGCGGCTGGGGCGACGGGCTCCCCGTGGTGCCGCCCACCCCCGAGCGCGTCGAGGCCATGGTCGCCGCCTCCGGGCGCGCCCCCGACGAGGTGATCGCGGAGGTGGATCCCCGGCGCGGGGTCGCCACGGTGGAGAAGATCGCCATCAACGCGGTGATGGCCGGGTGCAGGCCCGACTACCTGCCCGTCCTCATCGCGGCCGTGGAGGCCGTCGCCGACCCCGCCTTCAACCTGCACGGCATCCAGGCCACCACCAACCCCGTGGCGCCGCTCCTCATCGTCAACGGGCCCGTCCGGCGCGCGCTCGACGTCAATTGCGGGCGCAACGCCCTCGGCCCCGGGCGCCGCGCCAATGCCACGATCGGCCGGGCTCTCCGCCTCATCCTCCTGCACATCGGCGGCGGGCTGCCGGACCGAGTCGACAAGGCCACCATCGGCATGCCGGGGAAATATACCTTCTGCCTCGGGGAGAACGAGGAGGAGAGCCCGTGGGAGCCGCTGCACGTGGAGCGCGGCTTCCGGCCCGAGGACAGCACGGTCACGGCCGTCGGCGCGCAAGGGACGCACAACGTCCTCGCCCTCTCGGCCGGCGCCCGCGAGATGCTGCTGCTCACCGCCGACGCGATGGCCACCATGGGCAACAACAACGTGCTCTACGGGCGCGGGAACCCGACGGTCTTCTTCTCGCCTGGCCACGCCCGCCTCTTCGTCCAGCAGGGCTACCCGACCAAGCGGGCGGTCAAGGAGGCCCTCTTCGAGCTGTCCCGGATCCCGAAGACCCGCTTCCCGGAGCGGGAGGTGTTCCCGCTGGTGCCCCTGGCCGAGCGGTCGCTGGACGGCGACTTCGTCTGCGCCGCCCGGAGCGCCGGGGACATCCTGGTGGTCGTGGCCGGCGGGCCCGAGCCCTACCACGTCTGCTACTGCGCGAACTTTGCCGACACGACCGCGGTGACGAAGCCTGTCGTGTTCCCACCCTCACGTCCCTGACCGGCACCGGCCGGAGAGGAGGCCACTCATGCGCAGACGATGGACGATGGCGACCCTCAGCCTCGGGCTCGTGGCCGGGCTCGTCCTGGCGGCCCTCGCCCCGGCGGCCCAGGCCCAGGCCCAGGCGATCCAGTGGAAGTTCCAGACGCTGCTCAACCCGGGCCACATGGGTCCCGACGCCGACATGTGGTTCTCCCGGGAGGTCGAGAAGCGGACCGGCGGGAGGATGAAGGTGACCGTGTACACCGGGGCCGCCCTGGGCTTCGGTGGTGCCAGGATCATGCAGGTGGTCAAGGACGGCCTCCTCGAGGCCGCCGAGATGTGGGGGGCCCACACCGCGGGCGAGCTCCGCATCAACGAGGTGATCGAGCTGCCCGGCCTGATCCCCTACGACCTGGCGCTCCGCAAGAAGATCGTCGAGGCGCTGATGCCCTACTGGGAGCGGGAGCAGGGGCAGCGCAACATCGTTCCCCTGGCGGTGGCCCAGGTGGAGCCCCGCAACATCTACACGCGGAAGCGCATCGGCTCCCTGGAGGACCTGAAGGGCATGAAGATCCGGGCCCAGGGCGTGGTGGAGACCGACTTCACGCGGGCCATCGGCGCCTCCCCCGTGACACTGTCCTGGGAGGAGGTCTATCCGGCGCTTCAGCAGGGTGTCATCGACGGCTACTGGGTGACGCACTCGGCCACGTTCAACGCCAAGCTCCACGAGGTGGCCAAGTATGCCTGGGACGTCGGCCTGGGTGGGGCGGCCTGGTACATCATCGCCAACAAACGGACGGTGGATGGTCTCCCGGCCGATGTCCAGAAGGTCGTCCGGCAGACGGGCCGCGAGGCCGCCGACCGCGTCTGGGAGCGCGTGGACGTCGACATCAAGGCCTTCAGGAAGAAGCTCGAGCAGGCGGGGATGGAGTTCACCCAGGCCTCGCCCGCGGACATGAAGATCATGCTGGACAAGGCCCGCGGGGTCTGGAACCAGTGGCAGGACAAGGGCGGTCCCGTGGCCAAGGAGATGGTGGCCAAGATCCAGGCGATCGCGAAGTAGCCGCGGGCCTCCCGGGACGCCGTCGCCCATGCATCGGCTCGCCGCGCGGATCGAGTGGCTGTCGGATGCCGCTGCGGCCGTGGCAGGGGCGGCCACGCTCGGGCTCACCGTCATGGTGGCCTCGGGCGTGGTCGCCCGCCGCGTCTTCAACGCCCCCTTCCTCTTCGTGGAGGAGCTCTCGGGCTATGTCGTCCTCGCCATCGTCTTCCTCGGCCTGGCCCACACGATGAGGATCGGTGGGCACGTGCGGGTCGAGGTCGTGATCGACCGTGTCGGTGGCGCGCTCCGGCCCCTGCTCCAGGGCGCCTCCCTCCTCCTCGCCGGCGCCTGGGCGATCCTGTTCCTCCTGGCCGCGCTCTACCAGGTCAGCGAGTACTACACCCAGCGCATCCTGTCCTTCGCCTACCTGCAAACCCCGCTCTGGATTCCGGGGAGCTTCATGGTGGTCGGCGGCGCCCTCCTCACGCTCCAGTGCCTGGCCCTGCTCCTGCGTCTGAGGGGACGCTAGCGGCCGATGCCACCACTGACGGGCCTCATCGTCGGCATCGCGGTCATGCTGCTCCTGCTGGCGGCGGGCGTCTGGATCGCCTTCGCCGTCGGTCTCGGCGCCTTCGTCACGCTCTGGCCCGTGCTGGGAGTCAAGACCCTGTCGCTCATCGGCCTCCAGGCCTGGGACACCACGACCTCCTTCGTCCTGGTCGCGATCCCGCTGTTCGTCTTCATGGGGGAGATCATCTCGGGCGCCCAGCTCGTCGACCGCCTGTACTCCGGCGTCTCCCGCCTCATCAGCGGGCTGCCGGGCGGGCTCGTCCAGACCAACCTCTTCGCCTGCTCGATCTTCGCCGCCTGCTCGGGGTCCAGCGTGGCCTCGGCGGCCACCATGGGGCGGGTCGCCTACCACGAGCAGGTCGGGCGCCGGGGCTACCAGGCGCGGATCGTCCTGGGGTCGGTCGCTGCGGGCGGCACGCTCGGCATCCTGATCCCGCCGAGCATCTTCTTCATCGTCTTCGCCGCCATCGCCGACGAGTCGGTCGGGCGTCTCTTCCTCGCCGGCTTCGTCCCGGGGATCGTGATGAGCGCGCTGTTCATGGTCTACGTCGCCATCCGGGCGGTCATCGACCCGGCGCTCGTCCCCCGGAGCGCCGCGGAGCAGCAGCAGGCGCCGGGGCTGGGGGCCCGGCTGCGAGGGCTCGTGGAGATCTGGCCCTTCTTCCTGCTGATGGTGGCCGTCCTCGGGAGCCTCTACGGAGGCGTCGCCACCCCGACGGAGGCCGCCGGCGTCGGCGCGGCGGCCGCCCTCCTCATCGCCATCGGGTACCGGTCCCTGACCTGGACGGCGCTCAAGGCGGCCTGCCTCGGGACGGTGCGGACCTCGGCCATGCTCTTCTTCATCATCATCTCCGCCAAGGCCATGGCCATCGCGCTCGCCTATTACGGCGTCCCGGTGATGATGAAGGGCTTCGCCGCAGGGCTCGCCTCGCCCTACCTGCTCCTGCTCATCATCGCGGTCGTCTACCTGCTCCTCGGCACCGTGTTCGAGGATTTCTCGCTCATGATCATCATGCTCCCCTTCGTCCTGCCCATGATCCGCGCCTCCGGCTTCGACCAGGTGTGGTTCGGCGTGTTCATGACGGTGCTGCTCCAGGCGGGGCTCCTGAGCCCGCCCGTGGGCCTCAATCTCTTCGTCATCCAGGGCGTCACCGGGGCGGCGCTGTCCGAGGTCATCTGGGGGAGCCTGCCGTTCCTCCTCGTCATGCGGGGCGTGGCCATCGTCCTCGTCATGTTCCCGCCGCTGGCGCTCTGGCTGCCGGCGCACTGGATCGGCTGAGGGCGCGGGGGGTGAGCGACAAGGTGGCGCTCGAGAGCGGGCCGGCGGGCCTGGTCACGGTGGTCGGCCCGGAAGAGCCCGAGGCTCGGGGCGCCGCCGCGGTGGCGC
>JACPIQ010000130.1 GCA_016188005.1 Candidatus Rokuibacteriota bacterium
CCGGCGTCACTGGACGGGCGTGCTGGAGAAGCTCCGTCAACGTCCTGTTCATGCGGGAGATCTGGGCCTGGACATCAGCCAGCAGGGCGGCCCGCTCGTCCCCGGGCGCCAGCCGGCTGCCGAGGACGTGCAGCGCTCCCGAGATGCCCGCCAGCGGGTTCCGGAGCTCATGCGCGAGCCCCGCCGCCAGCTCGCCCACCGTCGCCAGACGGTCCGACCGGAGCAGCTGCTCCTGCTGCCGCTCGAGGGCCTGCTGGCGCCGCCGGGCCTGCTCGGCCACCACGCCCATGCACAGGCCGACGACGCCGAAGAACGCCACTCGCAGCACGAACCCCGGCTGGGGCGGCGGCCAGGTGCCCGCAAGGGCGTACAGACCTGTCGCGGCAGCGGCCGTCGTCAGCCCCGTGAGCAGGCCGAAGTAGAAGGCGTGCAGTGCGATGAGGAGCGTGAAGGCGAGATGCAGGTCGCTCGCGAACCCGCCGGTGATCCGCACCAGGAAGAAGACCACGGCCAGGTCGAAGACGAGCGCGAGGCGGTACAGGAGCGCGATGCGCCCAGGATGGAGCGCGTTGAGGACATAGAGGCCGATGCTGAAGGCGAGGAAGATGGCCAGGATCGGAAGCCGTGGCGCCCGCGTCCAGTCCGGGGCAAGCGCCCACCAGACGGTCCCGGCCGCCAGCGTTGCCGCGCGCAGCCCGAGGAACCAGAGGTCGAGCGGCTCGAGCCCGACCCGGCGGCCCCAGCGCTCGAGCTGCCCTCCGACGTCCCTCATCCGCGCCGCCCGCCTGCCGCGATCTGGCGCCGGGCTTCGGCCAGCATGGCCCGCGCTCGGTCCGCATCCGGGCCACTCGGCACGAGGGCCAGGAAGGCCCCGAGGGCCTCCTGGGCGGCGGCGTAGTTCTTCTTCCCCGTGAAGAGGAGGTTTGCGCGGTCCCAGTGGGCGTGAGCGTACTTCGGATCGAGGCGGATCGCCGCCTCGATGCGGGCGAGGGCCTCGTCGAGGTGCTTGCCCTGGTAGAGGATGAGGCCCATGTGGGTGATCGCCTCGACGTTCTGCGGCTCACGGGCGAGCACGCGCTTGTACCCCCAGATGGCCGCGGGGAGCTGGCCCTCGTCCAGCGCCAGATGGGCGAAGGCCAGCAGCTTCTTGCTCGGCGCGTCCTCGCGCTCGACCTCCTTGCGCAGCATGTCGAGCTCCGCGCTGACGGCGGGGGCACGGGCCGCTCCGCTCACCGCTGCGGCCGGCCGGGGCGGGGCCGAGCCCCCGCTGGACGTCGAGCGCCCGAGGACCAGGCCCAGGGTCACGCCAAGGACCACGAGAAACCCTGCGCCGAGGGTGAGCGCCAGGGAGCTGCGCAACCACGGCCCACGGATCTGCGGCTTCGAGGCCGCCGCGGACAACTCCAGCCGCGCCTCGCGGTCGGCGGGCGCCGTCATCCGGCCCTCCCCAATCCCGATAGGATCTTCACGATACTCCGGCTCATGCCTTGGCGGCTGCTTTCATGGGCGGATATGCCAGACCGATGCCAGCGCCCTCCCACAGATTACATCCTCAATGAATCAACGTGTTAGGAGTAGGCGAGGGGCGAAGGGCTCTGCACCGCGACCAGGAGCCTCGGTGCTGCTGACCCACCTGTGGGGAAAATTCCCCATAGTCCCGCATCATCGCGTTCCTTGCCGCTTCGCCTCGGCGATGAGCTTGCGCATGTTGTCGGCATCCGGCCCGTCTGGCACGATCCCCAGGAAGGCCTCGGCCGCCTTGACGGCCGCGGGGTAGTCTCGCTTGGCGTAGAAGAGGTACTGGGTCCGGTCCCAGTGCGCGTGGATGTAGCGGGAATCGATGCGGAGCGCCTCCTCGACCTTCCCCAGCGCCTCGTCGACGCGCCCCTCCTGGAAAAGCACGCCTCCCATGTGGGTGATCGCCTCGACGTTCCGCGGCTCGCGCGTGAGGATCCGCTGGTACACCTGGCGGGCCTCGTCGAGCCGGCCCTTGTCGAGCGCGCCATGCGCCAGCTGGAGCAGGCTCGGGATCGGCGCGTCCTCGCGGGCGGCCACCTGCCTGAGCGCCTGCAGCTCGATCTCGGTCATCATCGCGGAGGGATCCACGGCCGGCGCAGTGGACAGGACTCCAGCCGGCGCGCCGGCTCCCCGCTTGCCGTCGAGCCAGCCCCCCACCGTCAGGCCCGCTCCCACGCCGACGACGACCAGGAGCACGGACGCGACGGCGATGGCCACCGGGCTGCGGAGCCACCCCGGGTGCCGCAATGCCGGGGCCGCCGCTGGCTCGGCACGCGCTCCCTGCACCTCGCGCTGCGTTCGCCTCAGACCCAGGTAGAGCTGCCCGGCCTGGCGTTCGCGCTCGGCTCGCTGACGGCCATGCTCATCGGCGCCGAGCCTCCCGGCCGCGAAATCGGCGTCCAGGCTCTCGATCGCCTGCGACACCGCCTCGAGCTGGCGCTTCACCTCTTTGATCCGGCTCATGAATCCTCCTCCCTTGCCCCGCTCCTGATCTCAGCTAACCGACCGGGTGGCCCCCCCGGTCTTCGCCGGCCCCAGGAGCATCGCATGTAAGGGCACAGTGAGCGAGCGCCCGCCAGGGCGGGCGGTCAACCCAGAGACCCCGTCGCTCGTCAGTATGAGTAGGAGGTGTGGCGGCTCGTCTAACCCACGTGGACCCATTATCGGGATACGAGGAGCTGCTCCAGGTGCACTCGGGGCGCCTGCGGCGGCTCTGCCAGCTGCTCCTGGCCGACGGTCAGGAGGCCGAGGAGGTCGTGCAAGAGGTGTTCGTGAAGGCGCTCGAGGCGGAGCGGCGGCAGGGGCCCCCCGCCGACTGGGGACGATGGCTGACGCGCATCGCGGTCAACACCTGCCATGACCGTCGGCGGGCCGGCTGGTGGACGCAGTTCCGGCACTGGAGCGAGCGGATCGAGGAGATCCCGATCGCCGACGAGCGCCAGAGCCCTGAGGAGGCGGCCATCTCTGGCGAGACGAGGCAGCGGGTCTGGCTGGCGTTTCGTGCCCTGCCCGACCGGCAGCGCGAGGTGTTCGTCCTGCGCCATCTGGAGGGCTGGTCGGGGGCGGAGATCGCGGCCGCGCTGGGGCTCAGCCCGGGGAGCGTGAAGCGCCACCTTTTCCGGGCCGTCCATCGGCTGCGCGAGTCTCTCGGGAGGGCGCCGTGAGTCGCTGCCTGTCCGACAAGGCCCTGACGCAGGCCCAGGCCGGCCTGGGCAGCCCGGCCGAGCAGGCCCATCTGGAGTCCTGCCCGAACTGCGCCTGGCGCCTCCGGGCCCTTGCTCGCGACCTGGCCGTCATCGGCCGGGTGCTGGCCACGACCCGCGAGCCACTGACCCGGACCGTGCCCACGGCCCGCCGATGGCTTCCCGCCGCGCTGGGCGCCTCGGCGCTGGCGTTCGCCGCCCTGCTCTGGGTCGAGGTCGCCGTCTGGCGGGCGATGACGGTTGTCCCTCCCCCGCTCCTGACCGAGGAGGCCAGCGCCATGCTGACCGAGGTCTCGGCCGCGCTCTTCTCGGTACGCGGGTACGCCACGGCCACGGCCGAGGCCGAGGAGCTGCTGCTGACGGGAGAGAGTGAGGAGGACGAGGAGGATGGCGAGAGCGAGTGCGACGGACCCGACTGGCTGGCGACGCCGGGTTGCAGCCCCGGCACGCACCCGCCTGCCGGAGTGCCGGAGTCGGGATGGGGGGAGGAGTAACCTTGACTGGCGACCTACCATGGGGAGGACCGAGATGACCACATTGAGCGAGATGAAGACGAGGCTGGGCCGCTGCGCGGCATGGGCGGCCGTCGTGCTGGCCGTGCTGCTCTCCACCGGCGCCGAGCCGGCCGTGGCCCAGGGCATGCGGCATGGCTGGGGACGGGACGGCGGGCTGGCCCTTCCCTTCCTGGTCCGCGCAGTGAAGCTCACTCCCGAGCAGGACGCCAGGGTGCGGGAGATCCTCTCCGCACGCCGCACCGCGGTGCGGAGCACGCTCGAGCAGCTCCGGCAGACGCAGCGGGAGCTGGCGGACAAGCTGCTGGCCCCTGGAGAGGTCCAAGCCGCGGAGATCCAGCCGCAGCTGCAGCAGATCGCCCAGCTCCGCGAGCAGCTCCTCCAGGGCAGCGCGCAGGCCGCCCTCGATGTCCGCGCGATCCTGACGCCGGAGCAGCTCGCCCGGGCGGCTCAGGTGAAGGCCCGCATGCAGCAGCTCCGGGGAGAGATGCGTCAGCTCTTCGAGCCTGCGCGCCCCTGAGGGCGCGCCCCGGGATCACGTGCGGGGCGGGAGCCTCACGTCCGCTGGGCGGCCTGCTCCCGCAGCGAGCGCTTGAGGATCTTGCCGGAGGCGGTCTTGGGCAGCGTCTCCACGAGGCGGACATGGCGCGGTGCCTTGTACACCGACATCTCGCTCCGGCACCACTCGACGATCTCCTGCCCGGTCACCGTGCCCCGGGCAGCGGGCTTGAGCACCACGAAGGCCAGCACGTCCTCGCCGCGGTAGGGATCCGGCACCCCGACCACGCCCACCTCGGCGATGGCGGGGTGCCGGTACATGAGCGCCTCGACCTCGGCCGGGAACACGCTGTAGCCCGACGCCTTGATCATGTCCTTCTTGCGCTCCTCGATGATGAAGTACCCCTCCTCGTCCACGCGCCCGATGTCGCCCGTGTAGAACCAGCCATCGCGGATGGCCTCCGCCGTCGCCTCCGGCCGCCGCCAGTAGCCCTTCATCACCATGGGCCCCCGCACGACGATCTCCCCGGGCTGACCGGGCGGCATCTCCCTCACCCCGTCCTCGAGGCTCACGATCCGCACGTCCGTGAACGGCAGCGGCAGGCCCACCGTCCCGTACTTCGGCCGGTGCAGCGGGTTACTGTGCGTCGGGGCCGTCGTCTCGGTCAGCCCGTAGCCCTCGATGAGCTTGTGGCCTGTCACCGCCTCCCAGCGGCGCGCGATCTCGGCCGGCACGGGCGCGCCGCCGGAGGAGCAGACGCGGAGCGAGGAGAGGTCGAACTGGCGCGTCCGCGGGTCATTCACGATGGCCACGTTGACCGTCGCGATCAAGGTCGTCACCGTGCAGCGGTACTGCTCGAGGTAGATGGCCACGCGGTCGCCGGGATGGAGGCCCTGCCCCTGGAGCCACCCGGCGAAGCGGTCGCTGGCCTCGTCGAGCTCAGCGAAGGAGACCTCCCGGCCGTAGAAGATCAGCGCCGGCTTGTCGCCCAGGCGCTCGGCGTTCCGCGTGAGGAAGACCGGGAGCGGCTCGGCCGGCAGGCGGATCGCCGCCTCGTCCACGCCCGGGGCCCAGTGGCGCGTCCAGATCCGCTCCATCGGTCCGGCGCTACGCGCTGGCCTGGCGGGCGGCCCTGAGCTCCTCCACCACCTCGGGGTTCACCAGCGCCGACAGGTCACCGGCGCTGCCGCCGGTGAGCGCGGCGCGCACCACGCGGCGCATCACCTTGAGGTTCCGCGTCTTGGGCAGGTCGCGCGCGAAGAGCACGCGACGGGGCCGGTAGGAGGCGCCCATGCCCTCCACCAGGGCGCGCGACAGCTCCCGCTCCAGGGCGGCGTCGGTGGCCACACCCGGGCGCGGCACGCACACGCAGACGATGGCCGAGCCCTTGAGCTCGTCGGGCACGCCCACCACCGCGCACTCGACCAGCTTCTCCGTCTTCATCAGCAGGTTCTCGAGCTCCGACGGGCCCGTGCGCTTGCCCGAGACCTTGATCGTGTCGTCCGAGCGGCCGAGGATGTACCAGCAGCCGTCGGCGTCGCGCTGGGCGAAGTCGCCGTGCACCCACAGGCCGGGGATCACGTTCCAGTAGCTCTCGAAGTAGCGCTGATCGTCCCGCCACAGGCTCTTCGTGAGCCCGATGGAGGTCTGCCGCAGCGCCAGCTCCCCCACCTGGCCGGGCGGGCAGGACCGGCCGGCCTCGTCCACGACGTCGGCGCCCATGCCGGGCACGGGCCCGCCGAACGAGCAGGGTTTCAGCTTGTGGTGCACGGTGCCCGTGACGATCAGGCAGCCGACCTCGGTGCCGCCGGAGATGTTCAGCAGCGGCAGCCGCCGCTTGCACACATGGTCGAAGAACCAGTGCCAGGGGGTGTCGGTCCAGGGCTCGCCGCTCGAGCAGGTGATGCGCACGCTCGAGAGATCGTGGCGCGCCACCGGCTCGTCGCCGTAGCGCATCATGCCGCGCACCAGCGTGGGCGAGACGCCGAGGAAGGTGACGCGGTGGTCCTGGATGAGCCGCCAGAGCCGCGCGGTGTCCGGGTAGTCGGGCGCACCCTCGGCCAGCAGCACGCTGCCGCCGAGCATGGACGAGACCATGGCGCTCATCGGGCCGACCATCCAGCCCATGTCCGACATGAAGAAGAAGCGGTCTTCCGGCTTGAAGTCGAGGCAGACGCCGAAGTCCAGCGACATCTTGGCCACGTTCGAGATGTGCGTCCACACCGCGCCCTTGGGCTTGCCCGTGGTTCCCGAGGTGTAGATCAGCACCGCCGGGTCGCTGGCGTCCATCTCCTCGGTCCGGGCCTCCGGGGCCTGCGGCGCCACCCGTTCGTGCCACCAGTGATCGCGCCCGGGCGTCATCGGCGTCTCGACGGCCTCGGCCAGGTAGCGCACGACGATGACGTGCTCGACCGAGGGCACGTTCCTGAGCGCCTCGTCGAGCACGGCCTTCATGGCGCCGGGCTTGCCGCGACGCCAGGCCCCATCGGAGGTGATCACCGCCCG
>JACPIQ010000131.1 GCA_016188005.1 Candidatus Rokuibacteriota bacterium
CACCTCGGGGAAGGCGAACTCCGAGCGGAGCGTCGCGATGCGGAAGTCGCAGGCCACGGCCAGCTCGAGGCCGGCTCCCATGGCGAAGCCGTCGATGGCCGCGATGACGGGCTTGCGGCAGCGCTCGGCGGAGGTGAGCGTGTCCCCCCACAGCTCGAGGTCGGCGGGGGCGAGGGTCAGGAACTCCGCGACGTCCCCGCCGGCGCTGAAGGCCTTGCCCCCCGCCCCGCGGACCACGATCACGCGGACCCCCTCGTCGGCCTCGAGGCCGGCGAAGATGCCCGGGAACTCGTTCCGCATCGCCACCGTCATGGTGTTCATCTTGGGCTGCCGGTCGATCCAGAGTATCGCCACGGCGCCCTTCCGCTCCACCCGCAGGAACTCGCTCATGCAGTGACCTCCACGTAGTGTCCATCGCGCAGGAGCCGGCGGAGGATCTTGCCGGAGGCGGTCTTCGGGATCTCCTTGACGAAGACGAAGCGCCGCGGCCGCTTGAAGCTGGCGAGGTCGCCGCTCTCGCGGCAGTGCCGGTCGAGCACCTCCGCAGTCAGGCCCGCGTCCCCGGCCACGACGAAGGCCACCACCCGCTCGCCCCACTTCTCGTCGGGCTCGCCCACCACCGCGACGTCCCGCACCTCGGGATGCCGGGCCAGCGCCTCCTCGACCTCCACCGGGTGGATGTTCTCCCCCCCGCTGATGATCATGTCGTCGACCCGGCCGGAGACGAAGAGATCCCCGGCCTCGTCGAGGTAGCCCATGTCGCCGGTGAAGTACCAGCCGTCGCGGAGCGCCTTCGCATCCGCGTCCGGGCGGTTCCAGTAGCCGGCGAAGGCCTCCTCGGAGTCCAGGCTGGCGATGATCTCGCCCTTCTCGCCGGCCGGCACGGTCTCGTCGGGCCCCACGCGCCGCTCCGCGCTCGCCGCGACGACGCGCAGCCGCGAGTGGATCCCGGGGCGGCCGGCACAGCCGGGCTTGGTGTGGACATCCGGGAAGACCGAGAACGTGTAGATCTCAGTGGACCCGTAATGGTTCACGAAGGTCACGGGGCGGAAGGCGGCCACGCAGGCCCCGGTGAGCGCGGCCAGCATGGGCGCGCCCGCGTAGGCGAGCTTCCTCACCGATGCGACCCGCTCCGGCCTGAACGCCGGGGAGTGCACCAGATCGTGGTAGAGCGTGGGGATGAGGTAGAGCGCGGTGAGCCGCTCCGTCTCGATGTGCGAGAGCGCCGCGCCCGCGCTCCAGTCCGCCTGGCAGACGAAGCAGCCGTTCACCGCGACCATGCTCGTCAGCGAGTGGATCCCCATCGTGTGGTAGAGCGGCATGACGCCGAGCGTGCGCTCACCCCACTGGTAGCCGCACTGGATCACGTGGGCGAGGGCACCCGCGTGGTGGTTCCGGTGGGTTCGCGGCACGCCCTTGGGCCGGCCCGTCGTCCCCGAGGTATAGAGGATGAGGGAGAGATCGCCCTCCGCCACGGGCGACGAGAGCGCGGCGGCCCCCGCCCCCGACGCCAGCAGCTCGGCGAACGCCAGCGTCCCCCCGGGCGGGGCGTCGCCGACAAAGACGAGGCGCCCCCGCCATCGCTGCGTCGCCTCGAGCATGGCCGCAGCCGTCGCCCGCTCGAAGAGCGCGACGCGGGCGCCTGAGTTCTCGAGCACATAGCGGAGCTCGCCTCCCGCGAGCCTGAAGTTCGCCGGCACCGGCACGGCGCCGATGGTCTGGAGCGCCCAGTACGCCAGCACGTGCTCGAGGCGGTTCTTGAGCGCGAAGAGCACGCGGTCGCCCCGGCGGACGCCCAGCCCCGCGAAGGCGCGGCCGAGCGCCGCCGCCTGGCTGGCGAGGTCGGCGTAGGTCACCCGGCGCGCGCCGTCCACGACGGCTGGCGCCTCCGGGTGTCGCAGCGCCGCGCGATCAAGGAGCCGGGCGAGGGTCACGGGACCACGCGCACCTTGCCCCGGTTCTTCCGGTCCAGCACGTGCTGCACGGCGGCCCGCGCGTCCTTGAGCGGGAACACGCGATCGACCACCGGCTTGAGCCGCCCGTCGACCAGGTGCTCGAGCACGGTCTCCAGCTCCGTGAGGGAGCCGAGATTGGTGCCGAGGATCCTGAGGTTCTTGGAATAGACGTGGCGCAGGTCCAGACGTCCCCAGTGCGTGTCGTGAGAGCCGATGGAGACGAGGGTACCCAGCCGGGCGAGCGCATAGACGCTCCGCTCGAAGGTCTCGCCGCCGATGTGCTCGATCACGACGTCGACGCCGCGCTTGCCGCTCCAGCGCTTCGTCTCCTCGACGAAATCCTGCGTCCGGTAGTTCACCACGTGCTCGGCGCCCAGCGAGCGGGCGAAGTCGATCTTGTCGTCGGACCCCACCGTCGTGATCACGCGCGCGCCGCAGAGGCGGGCGATCTGGATGGCCGCGCTGCCGACGCCGCTGCCCGCCGCGTGCACGAGCACCCGCTGGCCCGGCCGGCAGCCCGCCTGGGCGACCAGCGCATGCCAGGAGGTCAGCATGGCGAGCGGCACCGCTGCCCCCGCCTCGAAGGAGATCGCCTCCGGCAGGGGCAGGACGTTGGCCGCCGGCGCTCGGACCAGCTCGGCGTAGCCGCCGTCCTTGTGGGCGCCGAGATAGCCGTAGCGCACGCACACCGTGCGGGCGCCGCGCAGGCAGTACTCGCAGCGTCCGCACGAGAAGCCGGGGAAGATGATCACCCGCTGGCCGGCGGCGAGCCCCGTCACCCCCACGCCGACGGCCTCGACGGTGCCCGTGACCTCGCAGCCGTTGACGTGGGGCAGCCCCTCGGGGGGCGGGAAGCGGCCGTCGAGGAGCAGCATGTCGACCTGGTTCAGCGCGCAGGCCCGCACCCGCACGACCAGCTCCCCCGCCCCCGCGACGGGGTCGCGATAGTCGCCGTACAGGATCTTCTCCGCTCCGCCGTGCTCCTTGAAGAACGCCGCTTTCACGAGACGAGACCTCCTCTGGCGGGGGTGGCGGGCCGGCGCCGGCGCCGCTAGAAGGGAACTTCGGTGCGCTCGTCGAGCACGCGCCTGGCCTTGTGGTCCCAGCGCGGGAGCGCCCCGGGCTCGGCCATCTCCACCGAGACGCGAATGCCCAGTCCCGTGCGAAGCTCGTCGGCCAGCCGGGCGCGCAGGCCGTCCCGCTCCCCGAGGGCGAGCGAGGGCGAGGGGTCGATGCGGACGAGGATGTCGTCGAGCCCCTCGTGGCGCCGGAAGACGATCTGGAACTCATCCACCGCGGCGTGGGGCCGTACCAGCTCCTCGATCCGCCGGGGATAGACGATGATCCCGCGGACCTTCTTCATGTCGTCGAGGCGGGCGTGGACCCCGCCCTCGAAGGCGATGAGCGTCCGCCCGCAGGGGCACTTGCGGTCAGCGACCTGGACGAGATCGCGCGTGCGGTAGCGGAGCAGCGGCATCGCCTTCCGGTAGAGGCTGGTGAAGACCAGCTCGCCCCGCCCGCCCGGGCCCACCGGCCTGTCCTGCTCGTCCAGCACCTCGGGGTAGCAGTAATCCTCGTGGACGTGCGTCAGCCCCGAGCGCGCGTCGCATTCGAAGCCCCAGGCGGCGATCTCCGTGAGCCCGGGCAGGTCGTAGGCCCTGGCCCCGAACGCCGCCTCGATCCTGGCCCGGGTCGCCGGGATCGAGGCCCCCGGCTCGCCCGTATGCCACGTGATCCGGATGCGCGTGTCCTTGGCCAGGTCGACGCCCTTCTTCGCCGCGTGCTCGGCGAGGAAGAGGGCGTAGGACGGCGTGCAGCCAAGCACCGTGATCGGGTACGTCAGGAGCGCGTCGAGGCGCTGGTCGGTCGACAGCCCGCCCACCGGGAAGACGAGGCAGCCGAGGTCCTGCGCCGCATGGAAGCCGCTCCAGTAGCCGATCCACGGCCCGTAGGAGAAGGCCGCCATCACCATGTCGGTCTTCCGGACACCATAGGCGTAGAGCGAGCGCGCGTAGGAGTGATAGAAGCCGTACCAGTCCTCGCGCGTGTCGAGGAACGCCAGCGGGCGGCCCGTCGTCGCCGAGGTCAGGTGCACTCGCTGGACCTCGGCCAGCGGGACCGCGAGCACGTCGCCCCAGGGCGGCGCGGCCGCCTGGTTCTCCTTGAGCTCGTCCTTCGTGGTGAAGGGCAGGTGTCGGAGATCGTCGAGCGTCCGGATGCGCGCGGGGTTGACCCCCGCGGCCTTGAGCCTGCGGCGGTAGAACGGGCTGTGGGCCGCGGCGTGGCGCACCTGCGCGCGCAGGCGCTCGGATTGCCAGCGCGTCATCGCGACGCGCGAGCGCCGCTCGGCCTCGGGCTCGAGGTAGCGGGAGGTCATCAGGGATGTCCCGGCGCCGGAGTCGGCATCATCGCAGCGCCGAGGGTAGAAGAAGACCCCTGACGTGTCAAGGCAGCAGCGTCTCCGGTAGAGTTTCAGTTTGACTGAGGGGCCGAGGCCGGAATTGCCGCTACCTGTAGCATACTCCGGCCAGGGCGAAGCGCCCGAAGCGGCGCCGTGACCCGATGCAGCTTGCTAGACTCATCGGCGACATTGCAACCGGGGAGCAGCCGAACGGCTCGCCCAGCACGGAGCCCGAGACACCGACCACGGCGGCGCGGCGGAAGGGCGGGGTCAAGGGTGGGAAGGCCAGGGCGAAGAAGGTATCGCCTAGGGCGCGGAAGGTGATTGCGAAGAAGGGGGCGCGGGCTTGCTGGACTCAGTAATCCAGCCCTTCTGTTTCAGGATTCTAACGTATTCCGGCAGCCCAAGCGGACAGGCGATCAGTTCGTCAAACTGAGCCTGACTAAGCTTCATCTGTTGACGGATTAGATACGGGATCTTGCCCTCGATAGGACCGCTGCCGTGCGATCGCTTCGTCATCAGAATCAGCGTGCCTTGATAGTAGAACTTAGCGAGGCGGTCCTTCGCGTTAACGACGACCATCCCCAACTTCTTCCACGCCTGCTCGACCTCGCCAATGTGGAGCGACACCCGGCTAGGCTTCCCTGACCACGCTCCTGAGGTAAGCAAGCTGTCGCTGGGGTAGCGGCCCCAAGCTCTGCTCGCCCTTGAGCGCAAGATATAGCTCAACAATGGTCGCTCGGAGGTCGTCAAGTGCGCTGAATTCGTCGTCCCCGATTCCGAATTGCTCAAGGTCGTAACAGCATGCGGTGGGCTGCCCGTCCGAGACTTCGAGTGAAACGGGGATGGGTTCGACGACAACGACGCGCGGATCAGCAAGATCTCGGATGAAGACCGTCCTCTGCTGGCGGTCTCCGGGGAAGTACGGCCAAACCATCGAGGACATGTCATCGCTGGCGATATTTCTCACCTGGGCCGGTGACGCCTGGACCGGATAGGCTTCTTCTACATCGATGAAGACGGCGCTGCCACCGTAGTGCCAAGAGGAAACATGAAGACTCATTTCTGTGGCCTCTTCAGTTCGTCAGGAGGCTGGATGTTTATGATGCCGTTACTCTTCAGGACGTAGACGGGATTGCCCTCATTGTCGTATTCGTCGATTACGCGCCACACCTCCGAGAGCACAACCTTCTGTTTCAACTGAGTGCCATCGGCCAGCAGATAGGTACTCCAGGGCTCGCTGGAGGTGGTCACCTCAATAAGTTCGGCCTCTTTCGGGGGCTCGTTAGGCCTGACCGGGATCTTCTTCCTCATGCTGCCACGCTCACTCTCTGGCCTCGCTGGTCGGGGTCCACCCGGAACGGCGCGTAGCCGTCCTGTAACTGTCCGTCATTTCTGACTTTCGAGCCATGGCGACCTTACGTGCCAAGGGTAGCATGCTCGCCCTCGCCTGGGCCACCCCATTCGGTGTCGGAGGAGGACCACCTTCCCACCTCGGCCCGAGGCCTGTCAACGGCCAACTTGTTGACACCCGGTGTCGGAGAAACACCGAAACACCCAACTACCTCAGTTGCCGCCGGGCCGGGTGCCTCACCGGGCGTGGGACGGGACGATGACGAAGCGGAAGCGCGCCTCCGGCCGGGCGTAGCGCGCCAGCGCTTCGCGCACCTCCTCCGCGGTGAAGCGCTGGTAGTCGGTTGCCAGGCGCGCGATGTCGTCCAGCGACGACCCCCGGTAGTCGAGCGTCGCGAGCCGCTCGGCCCAGAAGTCCGACCCCTTCGTCACCTCGTCGAGCAAGGTGGCGAGCTGCTGCTTGGCCACCGCCAGCTCGTCGGCGGTGGGCCCGTGAGCGGCGAAGGAGTCGAACATCTCCTCGACGGCATCCGCCAGCGCCACGGCCTTGGCGGGATCGGTGGGCGCCTGGGCCGCGAAGACCCCGAACCCCGGGTAGGCCTCGCCGGGCCGCGAGTACGCGCCGATGCTGTAGACGAGCTGCCGCTCCTCGCGGAGCGTGCGGGTCATGCGGGTCGAGAGCACGCGCGAGGCCAGGGCGAGGAGCCGGCTGTCGCGCACGCTGGTGGCATCGGCGCCGAAGAAGCCGGCGAGCACCTGGGCCTGGTCGGTGGGCGTCGCCACCGTCCGTGCCACCTGGATGGGACCGCCCGGGCGCGGGACCGCCCGCTGGGTGGCCAGCGTCGCAGCGTCGATGCGCGGCCGGGGCGGCAGCGAGCCGAGGGAGCGCGCCACGAGGGCGATGGCGCGGGCGCGGTCGATGTCGCCCACCACCGCGACCTCCATCGGCGCGCGCGCGATCAACGCGCCGAGCCAGGCCTGCGCGGCCTCGCGCGTGAGCGCTCGCACCTGGGCCGCCGTCGCGGGGCGCAGGCGCGCCTCGGCGACAGGATAGAACGCCTCGGCCTGGGCCAGGGCCAGGACGCCTCTCGGCTGGACCGCCTGCTCGGCGATCTCCGCGAGCCTCCGCTCCCTCCACTGCTCGAGCCCGGCGGCCTCCACCACGGGATCGGTCAGCAGGAGATGGGCCAGCTGGAGCCCGTGCTCGAGCGAGGCCGGGTCCCCCGAGACGGTCAGCGTGACGCTGTCCGCTCCGAAGCCGCCGCTCACGCGGACCTTCTTGTCCGTCATGAGCCTCCGGATGTCGGTGCTCGACAGCGAGCCGCCGGCCGGGCGGTCCCAGGCGCGCATGGCCGCCTCGGTGATGCCCCGGTTGTCAGCGCGCTCCTCGATGACGCCGCCGGCCAGCGCGATCCGGATGACCGCCTCGTGCCGGCGCTGGACCACTTGCCGGTGATGCACCCGGACCCCGTTGTCGAGCCAGCCCGACCAGACGCCCGTCGCCTCGTGCCGGCTCTCCTCGACCACCAGGCCGCCCGGCAGCGGCGCGGCCGGCAGCCGGGGCGCCGGCGCCCGCTCGAGCGCCGGCGCCGGGCGTACGTCGAGGGCGCTACGTCCCAGCGCGCTCAGCTGGGCCTCCGAGGGCGCCGACACGCCGGAGGGGACCGTGAGGACGAAGACCACGTGGGTCGGGTCGAACGCGGCGGTGAACACGCGCGAGACCTCGTCGGCCGTGATGCCGGGGAGCAGGCGCCTCTGCAGGGCCAGGCGCTGGGCGGCCGACAGCGGGGGCTCGCGCCGCGCCACCGACTGACTGATCTGCCGGAGCAACGATCGCGCGGGCAGCGTCGGCTCCTGCTGGACCGCCTGCTCCGTCTCGGCGATCAGCCCGGCCCGCGCCTCGTCGATCTCGGCCGGCGTGAATCCGTGCTGGCGGGCGCGCTGGAGCGCCGTGGAGAGGTCGGCCAGCGCCTCTCGCCACCGCGCCGGTGCGGCGGTGGCCTGGACGGTGACGATGCGCGCGGCGTGCGCCCACTCGGTGACGGACGCGCCGCCCTTCAGGAAGGCGACACCTCCGGACGCCAGCTCGGCATCGAGCCGGCGGTTGAACGTCCAGCTGCCGAGGTACTCGGCGAGCTGTCGGCGATAGGCGGGCACCGTGGTCACCGGGGGCCGCGCCAGCTCCACCCGGGTCAGCTCGATCTCCGCCTGGGTCAGCTCGGGATCCGTGACGACGATGGCGCGTGTCCCGGTGGTCGCGGCGACCCCGGCGGGGGGCGGCTGGGGACGGGCCACGCTGCGGGCGTCGCCGAAGTGCCGGGCGATGCTCCCCACCACGCCCGCGGGCTCCACGTCGCCGACGGTCATCACCGTCATGTTGCTGGCCACGTACCAGCGCGCGTAGTAGTCGCGGAACTCGGCCGGGCCCACCGAGCGGATCGCCGCCTCGGTGCCGATGGGCAGCCGCCGGCCCAGCGTCGACTCTGGCGCAAGGCGACGCAGCACCTCGTCGCGCACCCGCTGCCGGGCGCCGGCGTATGCGCGCTTCTCTTCCAGGATGATCTGGCGCTCGGCGTCGATCTCCCGGGGGAGGAGGCTCATTCGGAACGCGATGTCGGCGAGGTAGAGGAAACCGCGGTCGACGGTCTCCGCTCGCGTGTCGGGCAGGGCCAGGGTATACACCGTCCGGTCGAGGCCCGTGAAGGCGTTCTGGTCGCGACCGAAGGACAGCCCGAGCGACTGGAAGTACGGGATGAGCGAGCCCGGGGGGAAGTTCGTCGAGCCGTTGAAGGCCATGTGCTCGAGATAGTGCGCGAGGCCGCGGGTCTCCTCGGTCTCGTTGAGTGAGCCCGCGGCCACGTGCAGCCACATCGCGACGCGCCCCGGCGGGTTTGGGCTCCGGCGGACGATGTAGGCGAGCCCGTTGTCCAGGCGACCCGTCACCAGCGCCGGATCGGTCGGCAGCAACTCGGTGGCGCCCGCCGCTGGACCCGTCGCCGTCGCGTCCGGCGGGGGGCTCCCGGCGCAGGCGCCGAGCAGAAGGACGGCCAGCCCCAAGACGGCCGGCCGGAGCGTGGCCCAACGCCGGCGGGCCCGCTCACCGAGTTCTCGGATCACCGTCCCCTGGGCGTGCATGGACCATGCTACCGCGGCGGCGGCCCCGCCGCGATCTCTACCGTAGCAGGAAGCGCTTCGTCTTGCCGGACGCCGTCTTGGGAATCGCGCCCACGAACTCGATGACGCGGGGGACCTTGTAGGCGGCGAGGTTCTGGCGGCAATGCGCTTCCAGCTCCCCGGCGGTGACTGTGCCCTCCGGCTTGAGGACGACGCACGCCTTGGGGATCTCCCCCTTCGCCTCGTCGGCCACGCCCACCACCGCGACGTCCAGCACGGCGGGGTGGGCGTACATCACGTCTTCCACTTCCTTCGGGTAGATGTTGTAGCCACCGCAGATGATGGTGTCCTTGATGCGGTCCACGATGTAGACGTAGCCCTCGGCGTCCATGTACGCCACGTCACCGCTGTGGTACCAGCCGCCGCGCAGGGCCTCCGCGGTGGCCTCGGCCCCGTTCACGTACCCCAAGGGAAGGTTCGGGCCGCGGAACACCAGCTCGCCCCGCTCGCCCGTGGGCACGTCACGATCCTGCCCGTCCACGATGCGCACCTCCACGCCTTCGATCGCCTTCCCACAGGAGCCGTCCGGCCGCTTCCCCCTGGGATCGCCCAGCGTCACGAACGAGTGGGCCTCGGTGATCCCGTAGCCGTCCACGAGCGGAACACCGTACAGCGTCTCGAACTCGTGCATGAGCTTGGCGGGCAGCACGGCGCCCGCCGATTTGGCGATGCGCAGCGATGTCAGATCGTACGTGGCCCGGTCCGGGACGTTGACGAGGTAATTGAACATGGTGGGCACGCCGGGGAAGACGGTGATCCGGTGCTCCTGGATCGCCTGGAGGACCCCGTCCGGCGTGAACCGCTCCAGGATCACCTGGCCGGCGCCCGCCATCATGACCTGGATCATGCAGCTGTTCAGCGCGTAGGAATGGAAGAGCGGCAGCGCGCAGAGGACGATATCGTCCTCGCGGTAGCCGAACCGGTCCGCGACGGCGGCGCCCACGTGCGTGGCGCCGAGGTGCGTGAGGATCGCCCCCTTCGGCCGGCCCGTGGTGCCGGACGTGTAGCCGAGCCAGGCGACGTCCTCCGTCTTCACCGGCACGTCGTGGTGGGGACCGCCCTGCAAGACATCGTCGAAGCGAACCGCATCCGGCGGTGGCGTCCCCCCGTGGACCACGACCGTCTCCAGGCGCCCGGTGTCGGGGCGGACTTCCTGCACGCTGGGCAGGAGCGCGGGCGCGGTGAAGATCACCTTCGACTCGGAGTCCTGGAGGACGAACCGGATCTCGCGCGCCGTGAGCAAGGCGTTGAGGAACACCGTCACCGCTCCCGCCTTGGAGGTGGCGTAGTACGCCTCGATCAGCTCGATGGAGTTCGGCATGTAGCAGGCGACCTTGTCACCCGGGCGCACGCCGAGGGCCTGCAGACCGCCGGCCAGGCGCGTGGTGCGCTCATCGAAGTCCGCGTAGCTGCGCCGAACGCCATGGCATTCGAAGAGCATCTTCGATCCATAGCGGGCCGCTTGCGTGCGGATCAGGTCTCCCAGCGGCATCACGAGCTGCTTCAGATCCCCGCGCACCTCACGCCTCCTTGACCGACGCGCGATCCCGCAATTCCACGCGCCCGATCTTGCCGGATCCTGTCTTCGGAATGGCCGCGATGACCTCCACCGACGTCGGGACCTCGGGGGCCGCAGGCTGTCCCCGGAGGTGGGCGAGGGTCTCGTCGGGCGCCGCCGGCGCGCCCTCCTTCATCGGCAGGCATGTCGGCTCCATGGAGCGCCCCATCACCTGTGCGCACGCGTGGCGGGCAACAGGCCCGTGAGAAGCGCCTGCATCGCCTCGCTGCGCCAGTCGCGCGCGCCCACCGCGTTGCCCGCCACCTCGCCGCCCGGCTTGACGACGAAGGTGGCCGGAAGCGCCGTCACGCGCCACGCGCTGGCCGTCTTGCCGTCCGGGTCGAGCAGGATGGGGAACGTCAGCGCGAGATTGCGGACGTACGGATCGAGCAGCGCGCGCGGCGCACCGCGGTCCACGGACACCCCGAGCACGACCAGCCCCCGCGCGCGGTAGTCCTTCCACAGCGCCTCCAGCGTCGGCATCTCGTCGGTGCACGGCACACACCACGTAGCCCAGAAGTTGAGGATGACGAGCGCGTCACGGTAGTCGGCGAGCGCCGCGCGGTGCCCGTCCAGCGTGGCCAGGCTGAAGGCGGGGCCACGCTGGCCCTCCTCGAATTCGGAGATGCCGGCCTTCTCGAAGGCGTCGAGCACGGGCTCGACGTCGTGCCCGGCGTGATGGCCCCCGTCCACGCCCGGCCGGCTACGCGGCACGAACCACACGAGAGCGCCCACGAGGACGACGGCGACCGTGGCGCGCACGACCGTGTCCCGCCGGGACGCCCCGGAGAGGCTAGACGCCCAGCTTCTCACGGGTCACCGGGCTGTCTCTGAGCTCGCGCGAGGAGGCCTCGAACACGATCGACCCCTTCTCCATGATGTAGCCGCGATCGCAGACGGACAGCGCCACGCGCGCATTCTGTTCGACGAGCAGGACGGTCACGCCGAGCCGCTTCAGCTCGCCCACCATGTCGCGAATGTGGCGGATGAAGGCGGGGGCCAACCCCTGCGTGGGCTCGTCCATGAGGATGAGCTTGGCGCCGGCCATCATGACGCGCGCGATGGCGAGCATCTGCTGCTCGCCGCCCGACAGCGTCTTGCCGGGCTGGTCGATGCGCTCGCGCAAACGCGGGAAGTGCCAAAACACCTCGTCGAGCCGCTGCCGTCGCAGCGCCTCCGAGCGCTTCGACGCCGCCGACAGGCCGAGCTCGAGGTTCTCGCGCACGGTGAGGCCGGGGAAGATGCGGCGGTTCTCGGGCACGAAGCCGATCCCCAGTCGGGCGATCTCGTGCGGCGTGAGACGCGTGAGATCCGCGCCGGCGTGCTCGATCGTCCCGCGCCACGGCTTCAGGAAACCCATCGCCGTCTTCATGAGCGTGGTCTTCCCCATGCCGTTCTTGCCGAGGAGCGCCACCGCCTCGCCCGCGCGGACCTCCAGCGACACGCCAAAGAGGATCGGCGTCGCCCCGTACCCCGCATGGACGTCACGCATGCGCAGCATCAGTTCTTCACCAGGCCCCTCGGCGCCCGCGCGCGAGGGCCCCCTGCCCCGTTCGACGCGGACCACCTCACCAGTCTTCCTCCGGCGGCCCGAGGTACGCCTCGATGACCTTCGGGTCGTTGCGGATCTCGCCCGGCACGCCCTCGGCGATCTTCTCGCCGAAGTGGAGCACCGCGATCCGGTCGGAGATGCCCATCACCACGGACATGTCGTGCTCGATCAGCAGCACGGTGAGACCGCGCGCTTTCGCGATGGTCCGGATGAGCGTCGTGGTGTCCTTCGTCTCGCCGGGCGTCATCCCCGCCGTCGGCTCGTCGAGGAGCAGGAGCGTCGGCTCGGTGGCGAGCGCCAGGCAGATCTCGAGATGGCGCTGCTCGCCGTGCGACAGGTTCTCCGCCACCTCGTCCCGCC
>JACPIQ010000132.1 GCA_016188005.1 Candidatus Rokuibacteriota bacterium
GGTAGACGTAGCCGCCGGCAGCCGCCGCGCCCACCAGCGCCAGCCCGATCAGGGTCCGCTCCCGCGTCGAGAGCCCACCCATGCTAATCCTGGCCCTGCGGGCGCGGCGCCGACCGCGGTCCGGCCGGCCCGGCCTCCCACGCCGCCTTGATGCGGAACTGCTCCTTGTCGCGTCCGCGCGTCACCGGAGAGGTGAACTCGACCCGCTCGATCCATGCGGAGCTCTCCAGGAGCGGGATGAGCTGACCCGCCGCGCTGGCCTGCCCGGCCAGCTCGATGGACTTCGTGTCAAGGGTCAGGGTGCTGAGCCAGGCATCCGGCGGCAGGCGCTCGGTCAGCTCGCGCAGCACGGGGAGAGCGCGGATGCCGCTCTCCTCCACCGCCTTGAAGGCCGCCAGCAGCCGCTTCTTCTGGTTGAGCTCGGCGGCGATCTTCTCCACGACCTTGACCTGGGGGGCCAGGGCCCGCGTCGTCCGGTCGAGATCCTCCAGGTAGCGGCGGTCGGCGTGGCCCTGGGTCAGGAGCGCGCCGAGGCCCAGCGCCGCCGCGAGCGCCGCCACCCCGGCGGTCACGACCTGGCCCCCGGTGAGCATGCGCGGACGCAGCGCCTCCGGCAGCAGGTTGAGAACGGGCTGGCGCGGGCCGAGGGCCACGGCCAGCGCGAGCACCGTCACGCCGCGCTCGCCCTCCGGGACCGTCTCGAGGAGCGTGGCCACGCCGGCGCGGTACGGCGGCTCCGAGACTGGAGCGCCCAGTGCGGCCAGCGCCGGTGAGGAGACGAGGCCGCCGATCGCGTCGCCGGAGACCCACACTGCCTCGAAGTCCTTCCACTTGAGGAGCCGGAGGCTGCCCGCGATCTCGCCCGCGAGCTCGTCGCCGTCCGCCGCCGGCACGGTGCGGCTCAGCCGCAGCTCGCCGCTGCCGAGGAAGACGAGGTCGGTCGCCTCTCCGCGCCGATGCGCCCACACCGCGCGCCTTGCCTCCAGGCGCCGGCCGAGCAGCGCGGGAAGGTTGTGGCAGGCCACGGTGACCGACAGCGGCTTGAGCCGGGGCTCTGCCAGCAGCCTGAGCGCCCGTTCCACCGCGCGGCGCTCGCAGGCCGCCACCAGCACGCGGAGGGGCCCGCCCCGGGTCGTCGGCAGCGCGAGGGAGTCGAAGACCATCTCCTCGGGGGAGAAGGGGACGTGGCGCTCCAGCTCGAAGCGCAGCACCTCGGCGAGGCTCGACTCCGCGGCGGCAGGCAGCTCGAGAGGCTTGACCGTGACGAGGGAGCGCTGGAGCCCGATGCGCATCCAGCGTGGCCGGAGGTGCCGCGTGGCGAGCTCGGCCCGGAGGAGGGAGGCGAGGTCCTCCTCGCTCGCGAGTGTGAAGTGCTCGAGCCGGCCGCGTCCGGTGACGGCCGCGACCGTGAGGGCGTGCTCGTGCAGGAAGAGCCCGACTCTCGGCCGCGTCATCGCTCCGGGTCCACCCGCCAGGACAGGATCGTGACGCCGCGGGAGGGCGCAGGGGGCGCGCCGGCGCGCTGGGGCTGGGCCCCCGTCCGGAGGGTGCCGCGCTGGACGATGGCGACGACACGCGCCTTCGACTCGCCCGCCACGATCCCTTCGGCCTCGATGCGAAAGGTCCGGCTGCCCACGCCGAGGCCGCGGCCCCCGTACCGCCCGGGAACGAAGGGGTAGGGGGCGTGCTCGCGGCCCTGGACGATGTCGGCGATCTCGGCGTCGGAGAGGTTCAGCGCCTCGAGGACGGCCGGGGGAGCCGTGTTGACGTTCACCGTGTTCCTGCCGAAGACGGTGACGAGCTCACCGAGCCCGGGCCGCTCGGCTGTGCCCCGGTAGAGCGCGGGCGTCACCCCGCGGATCTGGAGCAGCTCGGACACGTCCTGGAGCATCCCGTTGCGCGCCCGGTAGGGCACCGGGAGTTTCAGGTAGTGGTCCTCGCTCTCGGCGCCGTTGAGGCGGTGCTCGTCGTTGGCGTCCTTCCAGTCCTGCAGGGAATCGTTGATGATGTCCCGCTCCCGCTTCTCGACGCCGAGCGCCGCCAGCAGCCGGTCCACGCGCTCGGGCGGGGCCAGATTGATGTTGAGGCGCGAGTCCTCGTCAGTCAGGCGGTACGAGAACTCGCCGGGGCCGAGCGGTACGCGCTCCCGCCTGAGCGGCGGCACGGCGGCGGGTGTCGGCTGGCCCGCCGCCGTGCGGAAGAAGACCAGCCGGCCGTCCCCGTCGAGGGCCTGGATCGGGGCCCCGCTCAGCACCTCCCGGATGGCCTGCTCGACGCCCGCCTCGGCGAGGTGCGCCGCCAGCACGCTCTCCTTGTAGGTGCGCACCATGGACGCCTCGAGGCGCATGGAGAAGGCGAACTCGGCGCCCACGACGCCCAGTAGCGCCAGCACCAGCATCACGGCCAGCAGCGCGAAGCCCCGTTCGCCGGTCACGGCGTGCCCGCCGGGATGCTCACGACGACGGGGGGGTGCTCGATCTCGCGCCCGCCGATCGACGTGGTCAGCGTGATCTCCACGGCCCGCGGCAGCCGCCCTTCGGCGGTCGCATCCCAGCGCTCCTCCCAGCTCCCCGCCACGTCACGGAGATACCGGAACCTCGCCGCCTTCACGCTGTCGTCCACCAGGACCGGCTCGACGCGCTCGAAGGGGTCGGTGCCGGGCAGGACCTTCTGGCGAACGGCGAGCCCCGACGCCTCGCCGCTCTCGGTGCCGAGGGTCACCGCGGTGAAGGCGATGGGCACCGCGATCGGAAAGGGCGGCGTGCCCGTCACGAAGGCCACACGCTCCGCCTCGCCCTCGAAGAGAACGGGAGGCCGGACCCCACCTCGCGCCTCGCCCTGGTAGGGGTGAGCCGCGCCGAGGCTCCGGGCCAGCACCTGCACCAGGCTCCGGCCGTGCTGCTGCGCCCCGGCGCGCTCCTCCCCCTGGCGCCACGCCGCCAGCCCCACCCGCAAGCTCCCGAAGCTGAGGGCCAGGAGGGCCGCGACGAGGGTCAGCGCGAGCATCAGCTCGATCAGGGTGAAGCCGCGCTCGGAGTGGCGCCGGGCTCGGCGGTTCATCGCGCGGCCGTTCCCAGCCAGGGGGCCGCCGAGGTGCGCAGTGTCGCCAGCTCCACCGAGCGGCCGCTCCCCCAGCGCACCGAGACGGTCACGGACAAGAGCTGCGGCGCGGCGCCGCCTGGTGGGCTCTGCTCGGCAGCCACGGGCACGACCGAGACCCGCCGCTCCCACCCGTAGGGCCCCTCGTCGCCGCTCTGGACCTCCTCGCCCTCGGGCTGGATCTCGCGGGTCAGTCGATCCGCCAGGAGCACCGCGCGCTGGTGCTCGCCCGAGAGCCTCAGCAGCCGGAGGTTCTGGGAGGAGAGCTGGAGCATGGTCGTGATGGCGACGGCCAGGATACTCATCGCCACCAGCACCTCGAGGAGCGTGAATCCCGACTGGCCTCTCATCGGCTCGGCGGTGTATTCGCGCCCGCCCGGGTCAGGCACGGCGATTGATCACCCGGCCCGTGAGGGGGTCCACCGTGATCAGGTACACGCGGCGCCCCGGGGCCTCGATGCGGAAGGTCGCCCCGGTCGACAGTCCCTGGGGCAGGAACCTCACCGTGAGCGCCGCCGGCGGGCTGGCCTCGATCCGCAGGTCCGCCCAGAGCCGCCGTGATGATCGCACCTCCGCCTGCCCGGCGCCGGTGAGGACCGCGAGGTGCGCCTCCGGATCGATCCGCACCTCCTGCGTCTCCCGGCGAGTGATGGCCTGCTGCCTGGCGTGGCGGAGAAAGGCCGAGAGACCCGCCACCTCGGTGCGCGCCCGGAGCGCTTCCGTCCCGCGGCCGATGGCGGGCACGGCGACCGCCGCGGCCAGCGCCAGGACGGCCATGACGACGACGACCTCGATCAGGGTGAAGCCGCGCTCCCGTCGCCCGCCGGCCGGCGTCATCCGTCGATCTCGCGCTACCCGGTCTGCCAGGAGGTGACGTCCGCGTTCTCGCCCTCGCCCCCGGGCGCGCCGTCGGCCCCGTCGCTCCAGATGTCGTACTCCCCGTGGTCGCCCGGGCAGCACTTGTAGTGATAGGCATTGCCCCAGGGATCCCTCGGCACGGCGTTCTTCTTGAGATAGGGGCCATTCCAGTTGGCGACGCTGGGGTTCTTGACGAGGCCGTCGAGCCCCGCCCCCGATGCCGGGTAGGCACCGACATCCAGCCGGTACTGGTCCAGCGCCGCTCCCAGCAGCTCGATCTGGGCGCGGGCCGCCGCCTGCTTGGACTGGCCCACCCGGCCGAAGAGGCGGGGGCCGACGAGCCCGGCGAGGAGCCCCAGGATGATGATGACCACGAGCAGCTCGATGAGCGTGAAGCCTCGGCTGCCGTGGACTTGGGCGAGCAGTGTTGAGAAACGCCTGGAAGGTCCGCGACGGGCTGGCATGGTGCGGGGATTATCCGCCGCCCGAGGCGCCGCCGTCAACGTTCCGCTCAGGCCCCCCCGACGGCGTTCGTGTCCGGCCCCGGCTACGGCTGGGCGCGCCCGCCTCGACGACGCACTCGCCGACCCGCGTCGTCGACTCGCCCGTGGCGGGGCCCGGCACCCGCGCGGCGCCTGCGTGGGACGCCGCGGCAGGCTAGACCTGGGCGGCAGGGTCCACTCATCGCGGAACACGCACTCGTAGGGCGCAGCATGCCTCGGGCGCCGGAGCGCGAACGGACCCATGTAGCCTCGGGCGCCGCCGGCAAGGGATACCTCCGCCGGGCGCGCGCGCGACAGCTCCCGGACCAGCTGCAGGATGCCCCGGACGACGTCGGCCTCCGGAGGCGCGCCCCACGGAGGTCTGCATCAACACACCCGAGACCCGAGCGACCGAGGAGGCACCCTGCACTGAACTCATGCGCCCGCTGTCTCGTTCTTGTTGACAGGTTCCGCGTGGCGTCGCGGAGGCACACGGTCTGCGTGACGCGGCCGAGGGCGTTGTAGGTGAAGCGGGTGGAGACGGCGAGGTCGTCGACGCGGGTGAGCCGGCAGCGGGCGTGCAGCGTAGCGCTCAGACGGCCGCGTACCGGGGAGTTACCGCCCCTGCTTCCGCTTGAAGGCGAGTTCCCGTTCAGTCGCAAGGCGTTCGGCTTCCGCTAGCACCTCTGGCGCAAGCCGGCTGCGAAGCTTCGCACGGTGACCCGGGACGTCCTTTATCGCGTGCTCGTTGCACCAGTGGCTCAGGTTCCGACACCCGGGACTGACCCTGCCGATGCGCTCCGCGAGAAGCAGCCAGACATACCCCTCGAGGTCGTCACGCCTCGCTAGATGGCCTTCAGCGTACAGGGCGCCGAGATCATAGAGTGCGAGGGGATGATCTCCGGCCCCTGCCGCCTTCCGATAGTACTCGGCGGCCTTCTCCGCGTCAGGCGGGACACCAAGCCCCTTGTCGTAGATGGCCCCCATGGCGTACCACCCGCCGCGCGGCCCCGCGCGTTCATACCAGTACAAGGCTTTGGCCGTGTCCTGATACGTGCCGATTCCCCGCAGGTATAGCCCACCCAAGACCGCGGCGGCTTCTTGATCACCGCGCTCGGCGGCCGCCCGATGGAGCTCAAACACCTTAACGCTCCGTTCCGCTACAATACGGTCCGAGCACGCACTGAGACTAAGGAACGCGCCGCAGACGGCGAGCCCCGCGCCCAATCCCGCAACTGCTGTCCGGCATCCTTGACGCAAAGCAGACAGCCCCACTTTCCGGATAGGGCACGCCCTCGCTGCCACCAGAAGACACATGTCCGCCTCGCTATCTCATGCGCTCGATCTGGGACGGAGGAACTCCACCTACGAATCCTGCGTAAGAGAACGCGGCGGCCGGGACAATACTCCCCCAGTTGAGTATCTCAGCTACACCAGGGGCGCCCGTGAATGCCTTCTCAACCGAGATCATGAGCGTGTCATGAAGACCCGCGGCGGCATTGGCGCCACGGATCCTGTTGAGAGCCTCTGACAGGGGACTACCCTCGGACAAGTTGGCCTCGGTCGACACCCAAAACCGGCCAGTCGTCGACACCTGAAAACCGGCCAGTGAGGTAGGGCCCCAAGACGTTGACGCGGCGGGGGGACTGTGGTCTCTCCGCCAGCATGACCAACATCTTGGGCGACGAGAAGAAACA
>JACPIQ010000133.1 GCA_016188005.1 Candidatus Rokuibacteriota bacterium
ACTACCAGGTGCAGCACGTGGAATTCGCGGCCGACGGCACGGTGTGGGACGTGGCGGCGCTGCAGCAGCTGGTGATCGAGCCGACGCCGGGCGCCGATCTCCTGATCGGCTACGGGGCGGCGGACCGGATCGACGGGCGCGACGGTGACGACGAGATCTACGGCCGGGAAGGCAACGACACCCTCGGGGGCGGGGCAGGCGCCGATCGGCTCTACGGCGAGGGAGGAGAGGACAGCCTCGCAGGCGGAGAGGGGGACGATCAGCTGGACGGCGGCGGCGGGGACGACACGCTCGAGGGCGGGGCCGGCAGCGATCTTCTCGACGGCGGCTTTGGCGACGACACCTACCTCTTCGGCCGCGGCAGCGGGCAGGACACGGTGAGCGATCACGACTGGCAGGTGGTGGACACGGACCGGGTGCTGGTGGCCGCGGATGTCCTGCCCACCGAGGTCAGCGTGAGCCGGGACGTGAACACCGGCGACCTGGTGCTGCGGATCATCGGGACGACGGACGAGGCGCGCCTCGGGGGCTGGTTCAACGAGGGGTTCGGGTCGGACTACGAGGTGCAGCGGGTGGAGTTCCTGGCGGACGGGACGATCTGGGACGTGGAGAGGCTGAAGCAGATGGTGGTGCAGGGGACGGCGGGGGACGACACGCTGATCGGCTACGAGAGCGCCGACACGCTCGCGGGGCTCGGGGGGGCGGACAGCCTGTGGGGCAACGGGGGCGATGACCGCCTGGACGGGGGCGCGGGGGCGGACGGCATGTGGGGCGGCCAGGGCAATGACACCTATGTCGTTGACGATCCAGGCGACGGGGTGAACGAGTCGGGCGGCCAGGGAACGGACAGCGTGCTGTCGAGCGTGAGCTTGACCCTGCCGGCCAACGTGGAGCGTCTCACCCTCACGGGGACGGGTGCCATCAACGCAACCGGCAACGAACTGGCCAATGCCCTCACCGGCAACTCCGCGGCGAATGTCCTCGACGGCGGTCCGGGGGCCGACACCATGACGGGGGGCGCCGGCAATGACAGCTACGTCGTGGACGCCGCGGGCGACCGGATCGTCGAGCTGACGGGGCAGGGCACCGACACGGTCAAGAGTGGGATCAGCTACACGCTCGGCGCCAATGTGGAGAACCTGACGCTCACCGGAGCGGGCGCCATCAACGCCACGGGGAACTCCCTCCGGAACGTCCTCACCGGGAATGCCGCCGCCAACACCCTCAACGGCGGGGCGGGCGCCGACACCATGAAGGGCGGTGCGGGCAACGACACCTATGTCGTGGACAATGCGGGCGACCTCGTGACGGAGGCGCCGGGCCAGGGCACCGACACGGTGCGGGCGGGGGTGAGCTACACCCTCGGCGCCAACCTCGAGCATCTCACGCTCACGGGGAGCGCCGCGATCAACGCCACGGGCAACGCGGCGGGCAACACGCTCACCGGCAATGCCGCGGCCAACGCGCTCACCGGCGGCGCCGGCGCGGATACGCTGATCGGCGGGCGCGGCAACGACACCTACCGCTTCGACCGGGGCGCGGGCGCCGACCGGATCGTCGAGAACGACGCCACCACGGGTAACGCGGACACCGCCGCTTTCGGCGCCGGCATCCGCCCGCTCGATCTCATCCTGAGCCGAAGCGTGGACAGCCTCGTGCTCGGGCTCCAGGCCTCGGCGGATACGGTGACGGTGCAGAACTGGTACCGGGGTGCGGCCTACCAGGTCGAGGTGATCCGGGCTGGCGACGGCAGCCGGCTCGCCGCCGTCCAGGTGAACTCGCTCATCCAGGCCATGGCCGGCTTCAGCCAGAGCACGGGGCTGTCCTGGAGCCAGGCCGTCACGGAGCGCCCGGCCGATGTCGCGACCATCCTCGCGGCCCACTGGCAGCCGGGGCAGGGTGGCTGAGCGGGAGCGCCTGGACACCGGGCTCGCGGGCCTGCTGGCGCTGGCGCGGTACCTGGGCGTTGCGGCGGACGGCGAGGCGCTGCGCCACCGCTTCGGTCGCTCCGCCGCGCCGCTCTCGCCGCCCGAGCTGGTGCGCGCGGCCCGCCACCTCGGGCTCCGCGCTCGCACGGTGAGGCGCCGCTGGGCGCGGCTGGCCGCGGCCCCGCTTCCGGCCATGGCGCTGCGGGCCGACGGCGGCTGGCTGGTCGTGGCACGCGCCGACCGGGAGCGCGCGCTGGTCCAGGAGCCCGGCGCCCCGGCCGTGGCTGTCTGGTCCCGCGAGCGCTTCGAGGCCGCATGGACGGGCACGGTGCTCCTCTGCGCGCGTCGTGGCGCCGCCAGGTCCGGCGATCGGCGCTTCGGGCTCAGGTGGTTTCTCCCCTTCGTCGTCAAGTACCGGCGCCAGCTCGCCCAGGTGCTGGCGGCCTCGGTGCTCCTGCAGGTGCTGGGGCTCGTGACGCCGCTCTTCACCCAGGTCGTCATCGACAAGGTCCTGGTCCACCGTGGGCTCCAGACGCTCGACGTGCTCGCCGCAGGCATGCTGGGGCTCCTGGTCTTCGAGGCGCTGCTGGGGGGCCTGCGCGCCTATCTCTTCTCCCACACCGCGGCGCGCATCGACGTGGAGCTGGGCGCCCGCCTCGTACGCCACCTGCTGGCGCTGCCGCTCTCCTACTTCGAGGCGCGCCGGGTGGGGGACTCGGTGGCGCGCGTGCGCGAGCTCGAGGGCATCCGGCACTTCCTGACGGGCTCGCCGATCACGGCTGCCGTGGACGCGCTGTTCACGGGGATCTTCGTGGCCGTGCTCTTCCTCTACAGCGTGCCGCTCGCTGCCCTGGCGCTGGGCGCGCTACCCGGGTATGTCCTGCTCTCCCTCGCCGTCACCCCGCTCCTCCGCGACCGCCTGGACGAGAAGTTCAGGCGGGGCGCCGACAGCCAGGCCTTCCTCGTCGAGTGCGTCCGCGGTGTGGAGACGGTCAAGGCCATGGCCGTGGAGCCGCAGATGGAGCGGCGCTGGGAGGAGCACCTGGCGGGCTACGCGCGCGCCGGCTTCCGCGCGGCGCAGGCGGGGCAGGTGGCGGGAGAGCTGGCCTCGCTGCTGAGCCGGGTGACGGCGCTGGCTATCCTCTGGTGGGGCGCGCGCCTGGTGATGGAGGGCGCGCTGACGGTGGGTGAGCTCATCGCCTTCAACATGCTGGCGGCGCGGGTGAGTGGCCCGGTGCTGCGCCTCGTCCAGTGCTGGCAGGAGTTCCAGCAGGCGGCGGTCTCCGTGGCGCGGCTCGGCGATGTGCTCGACACCCCGCGCGAGACGCCGCGCCTGGCGGGCTTTGGCCGCCCGCCCGGCGTCGCCGGCCGCCTCGTCTTCGAGGAGGTCTCCTTTCGCTACCGCGCGGGGGGCCCCGATGTCCTGCGCGGCGTGTCCTTCTCCATCCATCCCGGGGAGGTGGTCGGCATCGTCGGCCCCTCCGGCTCCGGCAAGAGCACTCTCGCCAAGCTCCTCCAGCGGCTCCACGCACCGGCCTCGGGCCGCGTCCTGCTGGACGGCATGGACCTCGGGCAGCTGGATCCCGTCTGGCTCCGGCGCCGCGTCGCCGTGGTGCCCCAGGAGACCGTGCTCTTCGGCGGCTCGGTGCGGGAGAACATCGCCCTCGGCGACCCGGGCCTGCCGCTGGAGCGGGTCGTGGCGGCGGCGCGGCTGGCCGGCGCCCACGACTTCATCGCCGCGCTCCCGGAGGGCTACGACACCGCGGTGGGCGATCACGGCTGCGCGCTGTCCGGCGGGCAGCGCCAGCGCATCGCCATCGCCCGCGCGCTCTGCGCCGACCCCGCGGTGCTGATCTTCGACGAGGCGACGAGCGCGCTCGACCACGAGGCCGAGCGCGCCATCCGCCGCCGGCTCCCCGACATCTGCCGCGGCCGCACGGTGCTTGTCATCGCCCACCGCCTGACCATGATGGAGCGGGTCGACCGCGTCCTCGTCATCGAGGGCGGGCGCGTGGCGGAGGAGGGGACACCGGCTGCCCTCGGCGGGGCAGGGGGATTCTTCGCGCGGCTCTGCGAGGATCAGGGTCGGGGGCGGCCCGTCGGCGCGGCGGTCCGGTCCGGGGACCCGTGAGCCGCGCGCGACCGCGGGCGAGGCGAGAGGACCGAGAGTTCCTGCCCGCGCTCCTCGAGATCCAGGACTCGCCGCCCTCCCCGCTGGGCGTGGCGCTGGGCGCGGTCATCCTGGCCCTCGTCGCCGCGACGGCGGCGTGGGCCTACCTGGGCGCGCTCGACGTGGTGGCCGTCGCGAGCGGCCGGATCATCGCCGCCGGCCACTCGAAAGTGATCCAGCCGCTGGAGTCCGGCCTGATCCGCGCGATCCGCGTCGCCGATGGCGCAGAGGTGCGGAAGGGGCAGCTGCTCGTGGAGCTGGATCCCACCGTGAGCGGCGCCGACGAGACGCGGCTCGGGAGCGAGGAGATATCGGCCCGCCTCCACGTCGCCCGCCTGCGCGCGCTCCTGGCGGGAGAGGCGTCCTTCGGGGTGCCGCCCGGCGCCGAGGCGGGGCTCGTCGCGCTCCAACGTCAGCTCTTGTCGGACCAGCGGCAGGAGCACGAACGCCGGCTCGAGGCGGCGGCGCTGGCGATCCGGCAGCGAGTCTCGGCGGTGGAGGGCGCCCGGGCCGGCGTGGAGCGCCTCGAGGCGCTCGTCGTGATGCAGACCGAGCGCGCCCGCGCCTACCGCACGCTGCTCGAGCGCGAGTACGTGGCGCGGATGCAGTACCTCGAGGTGGAGGAGCGGCGGGTGGACCGGGTCCAGGAGCTCGCCATGGAACGCCAGCGCCTCGACCGGGAGCGGGCCGCGCTCGGCGAGGCCGAGAAGCAGGCGGAGGTGCTCGAGTCCGAGTTCCGGCGGGCCCGACTTGGGGAGCTGACCGAGTGGGAGGCGCGGGCTGCGGCGCTCTCCCAGGAGGTGCTGAAGGCGGCCCGGCGCCGCGCGGTCCAGCGGCTCGTCGCCCCGGTGGACGGCGTCGTCCAGCAGCTCGCGGTGCATACGGTCGGGGGCGTGGTGACGCCCGGGCAGCAGCTCATGGTCGTGGTGCCCCGGGAGGCCCGACTCGAGGTCGAGGCCTGGCTGGAGAACAAGGACATCGGCTTCGTCCGGCCCGGGCAGCCCGTCGAGATCAAGGTGGAGACCTTCCCGTTCACGCGTTACGGCACCGTGCCGGGGCAGGTCACGAGCCTGTCCGGTGATGCCGTCTCCGTCGAGCGGCTCGGGCTCGTCTACGCGGCGCGGGTGAGCCTCGAACGGACGGTGGTCCGCGTGGACGAGCGAGAGGTGGCCCTCGCCCCGGGCATGGCCGTCAGCGTCGAGATCATGATCGGCCGGCGCCGCGCGCTCGACTTCTTCCTGAGCCCGCTCCTGCGGCGCACGCAGGAGGCCTTCCGCGAGCCCTAGCCACCTGGCTAGAAACGGTCCCGGGGGCCGCGCCCCTCGATCCAGTCGAAGTACGGGACGGAGACGCGATAGGAGACTCCCGGCTTGTCCACGGGAACCTCGAAGTAGGTGCGGCCCTTGAGCGGCACCAGGCTGTCGACGTACCCCACGGTGGTGGCGGTGACGCGGCCCGCGGCGTCGAGGCTGTCCACGAGGAGCCGCACCCTGGCCGCGGCCAGCCCGTGGTCGTTGTAGACGTAGCCGGTGAGCAGCGTGCGCCCGCCCTTGGTCCGGCCAGCCTCGAACTCCACACGAAAGTACTTCTCTCCGAGCTTTGCGGCCGTGCTCTTGTCGGCGGCGGTGCCCTGGGCCGCGGCCGGGACGGTTTCCCAGCCCGCGCCTGTCCCCAGGACCAGGGCCGCCATCAGCGCGAGGGCACAGGCTCTCATGGTTGTCCCCCCAAGCTACATGACCCCGTTGTGGAGAAAGAAGGAGGTGACGGTGACGCGGTAGGAGGCCCCGGGGGCGGGCAGGCGCACAGTGAAGTATGTGCGCCCGAAGGGCGGCACCAGGCTGTCCACGTACCCGACAGTGCTGGCGACGGACTGACCCGAGGCGTCCAGGGTCTCGACCAGCAGGCGCATGTTGCTGGCGGCGAGCCCGTAGTCACTGTAGACATAGCCGTCGAGCTCGGGCCGGCCGCCCCGTCCGGCCGCCACCTGCCACTCCACGCGGAAGTACTGCCCGAAGGGCACGGGCGGGCTCTGGGCCCGGGCCAGCCCGGCTCCGGCGAGGAGCAGGGTTGCCAGGAAGAGGACCTGGGCGCAACGCCTCATGTTCTTGAGATGCGCGAGGCCGGCCGGATGTTTCGCCGGCCCAGGGTCACCGAGACGGGCCTACCGCAGCCGGGCCGAGCCCCGCTCCCGGGCGCCGCCCTGGCCAACACGGGCGGCGATGTGCCGGGCGTGGCGCGCGACCTCGCGGAGATAATCGAGGATCGCCAGGTAGGCGCTGGAGGCCCGCGGCATGCAGACACCCTCGATGAGGCGCTCCTCGTGGGCCCGGGCGGAGTCCGAGGCGATGTCCTGGAAGCGCAGGCTCTCGATCTCCACGTGCCGGCCCAGCACCGGGTTGCCCGTGCGGGTGAGATCGCGCGCGCACTCCACCAGCTCGGCCGCGCGATCGAAGAGCTGGTTGATCTCGCGGACGCCGCGGTCGGTGAACACCATCCCCTCGGCCTCGATGGTCCGTACGCAGCGGAGCACCCCTTCGATGGCATCGCCCATGCGCTCGAGGTGGCCTGGCACGAAGCGCAGCGGCTCGGGCTCGGGCGGGGCGGCGAGAAACTCCTGAGTGAGCTCCTTCTCGCGCTTGTGGATGCTGCGGCCCAGGGCGGCCGCGGTCTCGAGCCCTGCGACGTCGTGGCGGTTGAATCCGGCGCGGGCACGCGCGAGCATCTCCACGGCGTCCTGGAACATGGGAAGGAGCGCCTCGCCTGCGGATGTGGCCATGGCCGGACCTCCTCCAGTGCTCCCGATGCTAGCGCCGCCGGCGAGTCACTTCAAGCCGGGGGGCGGCTCCACGAGAGGGCGGAAGCGACTGACCAGCTCCGTCTCGGTGAGGTTGCCCGCCTTGGCGATGGAGGCCAGCGCCGCCGCATCCTCGAAGTCCTCTGGCTTGAGCCGGATCATGTAGGCCCAGAGGGTCTGGTAGGCCTCGGACGTCACGTTGACGCGGCGCACCCGGGTGAAGCCTGTCTCCGGGTCCAGCATCTCGGCGAAGGGGATGGGGACGAACCGCCCGCCCTGGATCGTGACCATCGCCCCCGTGCCGCCCTCCAGGAGGAAGCGGGTGGCCCAGTAGCCAAGGCTCCGGCTGTACTGGATGTCGTAGGCCCCCGGCGCGGCGCTGCGGAGCTCATAGCCGAGTTCCTTGGCGACGATGGTCATGCGCGTGCCCCTGGCGCCGAGGCTGGCGGTGACGCGCTCCCGCACCGCCCGGCCCAGCTCGAGGTCCGTCAGCCGCACCCGACCCGCCGGGTCCCTCTCGACAGGCCCCAGCGTCTCCGGCCCCAGCTTCTCGGCCAGGCCCTCCGCCAGGATGGCGACGCCGTACTCGCGCCCGTGGGCGCGCCGCTTGATGATGGCCCCCTCGAGGATGCCCGCCAGCTGGTCCAGGGTGATATGGGGGGCGGCGAATTCCTCCGGGATCACCGTGAGAGTCGCCGCCGCCGAGCCGCCGATCCCGAGCGCCAGGTGGCCGGTCTGGCGGCCCATCACGGTGACGAAGAACCAGCGCTCCGTCGTGGCGGCGTCCTGCATGAGGTTACGCACCAGGTCCTTGCCGAGATTGCAGGCCGTCGTGAAGCCGAAGGTGACCAGATCGCCCGGCAGCGGCAGGTCGTTGTCGATGGTCTTGGGGATGTGGGCCAGGGTCAGCCCCGGCATGGCCTCCGCGATGCGCGCGGCGGTGTAGGCGGTGCCGTCGCCGCCGATGGTTATCAGGTGGTTGACGCCGAGACGCTCGAGGGCGCGGGCCACCCGGCTGAAGGCGCCGGGCTTGCGGGTGGCGTCGGTGCGGGAGGTGCGGAGGATCGATCCGCCGTCGAAGTGGATGGTGGAGACGCTGTGGACTTCCAGTTCCACCACGTGGCTCGGGTCTCCCGTGGCGAGCCAGCGGAAGCCGTCGTAGCAGCCGAGAACCCGGAGCCCCCGGTTGCGGGCCTCGATGGCCGCGGCCGCGATGGCGGCGTTGATCCCGGGGGCGGGCCCCCCTCCGACCAGAATGGCCAGCGTGCGCATGTGGCCCCCCTCGCTCTGGCTTATCTTACACGAGCCCGGCGCCCGCCTCCCGGGCCGCTTCGGCAGGTTCCCGCAGCGATACCGCGCATGGCTTTCGCCCGATGCGCGCGGAAATCGCCGAGGACGGTTGACTCGCTCACGCGCCTTCGTCTAGCATCGAGGTCAGGACAGTCCACGCCGTTCTCATCCAGACTCCAGGGCGAGGTGGTCACCGTGGCCGACGAGCGCATCACCCTCTCGGAGCACCTTGCCAGGCGGCGCAGCGCCAGGGCGCCCGCCTATGCAGGTGGCGTGGCCGTGATCCTGAGCAGGCTGGCCGACGTGGCGGCCGTCATCGAGCGGGAGCTGGCCCATGCCGCCCTCCGCGACCATCTGGGCTATGCAGGCGGCACCAACCTCACCGGCGATCAGGTCAAGAAGCTCGACCTCTGGGGCCACGACATCGTCCTGGCCGCCCTCCGCAAGACGGGCGCGGTCGCGGCCGTCGTCTCCGAGGAAGCGCCCGAGCCCGTGGAGATTGACGAGGGCCAGGGCCCCCACGGCATCGTGGTCTGCTGCGATCCGCTGGATGGCTCCAACAACCTGGACGTCAACGGGATCGTCGGCACCATCTTCTCCCTCCGCCCCAGCCGCGGCCTGGACCCGGCGGGCCCGGCCGTGCTGGGCCCGGTCGGTGATCAGCTCGCAGCGGGCTACGTGATGTACGGCCCTGCCTGCACCCTCGTCTACTCCGCGGGTGACGGCACCCACGGCTTCACCCTCGACCGGGACACCGGCGAGTTCCTCCTGACGCACCCGCAGATCCGGACCCCGAGGTGCGGGAAGAGCTACGGGATCAACGAGGGGAACGTGCAGAGTTGGCACCCGGCCCAGCAGGCCTTCGTGCAGTTCCTCCGGACGCCGGACAAGGCCAACGGGCGGCCGTACTCGCTCCGCTACGTGGGGTCCATGGTGGCCGACGTCCACCGGTTCCTGCTCGAGGGCGGCATCTTCATGTACCCGGCCGACATGTCCGATCCCGCCAGGCCCCAGGGCAAGCTCCGGCTCCTCTACGAGGTGGCGCCCATGGCTTTCGTGCTGGAGCAGGCCGGCGGCCGGGCCAGCACCGGGACCGAGCGGGTGCTCGATCTCGTCGCCACCGAGTACCACCAGCGGGTGCCGGTCCTGATCGGCAGCGCGGATGAGGTGGCCCTGGCCGAAGACTTCTATCGCCGGTAGGCGGGGAACGCCCCCGCCCGGAAAGGACGGACACTCATGGAAGCGCGCGTTCGAGAGATCCTGAGCTGGTATTCGAGCGACTGCCCCGGAACCCGAACCAACCTCGCCCGGCTGCTGAATCACGGCCGGCTGGCTGGAACCGGCCGGCTGGTCATCCTCCCCGTGGACCAGGGCTTCGAGCATGGCCCGGCCCGGAGCTTCGCCGTCAACCCGCCCGCCTACGACCCGCTCTACCACTTTCGCCTCGCCATCGACGCCGGCTGCAACGCCTACGCGGCGCCGCTGGGCTTTCTCGAGGCGGGCGCGGCGGAGGTCGCTGGCGAGATCCCCCTCATCCTCAAGATGAACAATCACGACGTGCTCCATGACGAGAAGGACCCGCTCTCTGCGGTGACGGCCTCGGTGAGGGATGCCCTCCGCCTCGGCTGCGTGGGCGTGGGCTTCACCATCTACCCCGGGTCCACCCAGGCGCAGGTCATGTACCAGCAGTGCCGCGAGATGATCCAGGAGGCCAAGGCGCACGGGCTCGTCGCCGTCGTCTGGTCCTACCCGCGCGGCTCGGATCTCAGCAAGGCGGGTGAGACGGCCGTGGACGTGGTCGCCTACGCGGCCCAGATCGCCGCCCAGCTCGGCGCGCACCTCATCAAGGTGAAGCCGCCGGCGGAGCACATCGAGCAGGCCGAGGCCCGGAAGGCCTACGAGAAGAGCGGCGTGCCGATCGGCACGCTGGCTGAGCGGGTGCGGCACGTGGTGCAGTCGGCCTTCGCCGGCCGGCGCATCGTGATCTTCTCCGGCGGCGCCACCAAGGAGAACGACGAGGCGATCTACGAGGAATGCCGCGCCATCCGCGACGGCGGCGGCTTCGGCTCCATCATCGGACGCAACTCCTTCCAGCGGCCCAGGGACAGGGCGCTGGCTTTTCTCGCGACGGTGATGAAGATCTACTCCGGCGAGCTGAAGTAAGGCGCATGAGCCTGCCCGCGCCCAGCGAGGCCGAGGTGCGGGAGTACCCGCTCAAGGCGGGGACCCCGGCGCTGCACGTGGCCTGCTGTCCGTGGCTTCGCGAGCGCGGGGTGGCCATGCTGGGGAGCGACACCCACAACGATCTGCACCCGCCGCCGTACCCCACCATGGGCAATTCCTTCCACGTGGTGTCGCTGGTGGCCATGGGGCGCTGGCTCATCGACAACGCCAACCTCGAGCCGCTCTCCGAGGCCTGCGCCGCGCGCCGCCGCTGGGAGTTCCTGCTCGCCGTCGCTCCGCTGCGCCTCAAGAACGTCACCGGCTCCCCCGTCAACCCCATCGCCCTCTTCTAGTGTCCTGTCCCAGCGGCTCGGCGACGAACTGAGGAGGCTTTTCCATGGGACTGATCGACGTCCACAATCACATCCTCTCCCAGGCCTGGGTGGATCTGCTCACCGCCCATGGCGGCCATCGCTACCACATCGCCAGGGATTCTGAGGGGCGCCGCGTCATCATGCGTCAGGCCGCCCGCTTCATGAGCCTGACGGAGGCGATGTTCGAGCCGGAGCGGCGGCTCCGGGCCATGGACGAGGTGGGCGTGCAGATGCAGCTGCTCTCCTACACCTGCCCGAACTGCTACTGGGCCGACGGCGAGGTGGCGGAACAGGTGGCGCGGGTGATGAACGATCACATCGCCGAGGTCTGCGGCCGGTGGCCTGGGCGCTTCCGCGGGCTCGGGAGCATCCCGCTCCAGGACGTGGATCTCGCGCTCAAGGAGCTCGGGCGCTGCGTGGATCAGCTCGGGATGGTCGGGCTCATCATCCTGGCCAATGTCAACGACGTGCTGCTGGACGACGCCCGCTTCGAGCCGGTGTGGGCCGAGCTCAACCGGCGGCGGCTGCCCGTGCTGCTGCACCCGACGGTGCCCCCGGGCTTCGACGCCATGCGGATGGACAGCTACGGACTCATCGCCTCCCTCGGCTTCATGGTGGACACCACGCTGGCGGTGACGCGGATGGTCCTGGCCGGGGTCTTCGAGCGCCATCCCGACTGGCCGCTCATCGTGGGCCATGCCGGCGCCACCCTGCCGTTCATCGCCGGCCGGCTGGACCAGTGCCACCGCTTCATCCCCGACACCCGCCAGTTCACCTCGAAGCCGCCGTCCCACTACCTCAAGCGCCTCTACTACGACACCGTGACCTACGACGCGGAGGCGCTCCGTCTGGCCTACGCGCTGGCGGGGCCGGAGCGGCTGCTCTATGGCAGCGACTATCCCCATAACATCGGCGACATGCCTGGCTGCGCCCAGCGCGTGACAGCGCTGCCGATCCCCGAGGCCGAGAAGGAGCTGATCCGCTCCGGCAACGCGAAGCGCCTCTTCCGGCTCTGAGCGGCGAGGGAAACGCGCCAGACGCCAGGAGGCGCGCTATAATGCGCGCATGGCATCGCATGGGCGGCTTCTCCGGCTCGTCGCCACGGTGCTCGTCGTGGTGCTGGCGGCGGGGCTTGCGACACCGGCGCAGGCCGAGGCCGACGTGCTCACCACGCTGGCCATCGTCTCGCTCGTGGTGGCGGGCGTCGTCATCGTCGTCTACCTGATCGTGGCCAACGTGAAGGGGTCGAGGATGCAGACCCAGGCGGCGCCCGCCCTGGTGGCCTGCGTCGAGTCGGACGCGAGCCCGAGGGACTGCTGGCCCATGGCTGGCCCCGTTCCCAGCGTTGCCCTGCCGCCGCCGGAACCGCAGAGCTAGGCCGCAGCGAAGTCCGGTCTGACACCACCTGACTGACGAGGGACCGCATGGCGCACCAGTACGTCTTCACGCTCAAGGACTTGCGCAAGATCGTCCCGCCCAAGCGCGAGGTCCTCAAGGGCATCTGGCTGTCCTTCTTCCCGGGCGCCAAGATCGGCGTGCTCGGCGCCAACGGCGCGGGCAAGAGCACCCTGCTCCGCATCATGGCGGGGGTGGACACGGACTACCTCGGCGAGGTGTGGCGCGACGAGAGCCTGCGCATCGGCTACCTCCCGCAGGAGCCCGCCCTCGATCCCGGCAAGGACGTGCGCGGCAACGTGGAGGAGGGCGTGGCCGAGGTGCGGGCGCTCCTCACGCGCTTCGACGAGATCAACGCCCGACTGGGGGAGCCCGTCGAGACCGACGAGATGGAGGCGCTGCTGCAGGAGCAGGCGACGACGCAGGACGCCATCGAGACCCACAACGGCTGGGACCTCGACCGCACGGTGGAGATCGCCATGGACGCCCTCCGCGCCCCCCCGGGGGAGCAGGCGGTGGCCACGCTCTCGGGCGGCGAGCGCCGCCGGGTCGCCCTCTGCCGGCTCCTGCTCTCGAAGCCCGACATCCTCCTCCTCGACGAGCCTACCAACCACCTGGACGCCGAGTCGGTGGCCTGGCTCGAGCGCTACCTCAAGGAATACCCGGGCACCGTGGTCGCCATCACCCACGACCGCTACTTCCTCGACAACGTGGCCGGCTGGATCCTGGAGCTCGACCGCGGCGCCGGCATCCCGTGGGAGGGCAACTACTCCTCCTGGCTCGACCAGAAGAAGCGACGTCTGGCTGTCGAGGAGAAGCAGGAGTCGGCGCGCCAGCTCACCCTCGCGCGTGAGCTCGAGTGGGTGCGCATGGCGCCGCGCGCCCGGCAGGCCAAGGCCAAGGCGCGCGTCGCTTCCTACGAGGCGCTCCTGGCCGAGGAAGGCGCGCGCCAGCAGGGCACGGCCGAGATCGTGATCCCGCCGGCGCCGCGGCTCGGCGACCTCGTGGTCCAGGCCGACATGGTGACCAAGGGCTACGGCGACCGCCTCCTCATCGATGGCCTTTCCTTCAGCCTGCCGCGCGGCGGAATCGTCGGCATCATCGGCGCCAACGGCGCGGGCAAGACCACCCTCTTCCGAATGATCACGGGGCAGGAGAAGCCGGACGCGGGCACGCTGCGAGTGGGCGAGAGCGTGAGGCTCGGCTACGTGGACCAGAGCCGCGATGCGCTGAACCCGGCCAGGAGCGTGTGGGAGGAGATCTCCGGCGGGGCCGAGCAGATCACGCTCGGCACCCGCCAGATCGCCTCACGCGCCTACGTCGCCTCCTTCAACTTCAAGGGTGCCGACCAGCAGCAGCGCGTCGGCGACCTCTCGGGCGGGGAGCGCAACCGCGTGCATCTCGCGAAGATGCTCCAGACGGCCGCCAACGTTCTGCTCCTCGACGAGCCCACCAATGACCTCGACGTGGACACGCTCCGGGCGCTGGAGGACGCGCTCCTCGGCTTCGCGGGCTGCGCGCTCGTGATCAGCCACGACCGCTGGTTCCTCGACCGCATCGCCACCCACATGCTGGCCTTCGAGGACGAGGGGCAGGTCGTGTGGTTCGAGGGCAATTACCAGGACTACGAGGCTCAGCGCCGGAAGCGCCTGGGCGCCGCGGCCGACACCCCCCATCGCCTGCGCTACAAGCCCCTCGCCCGCGGGTAGCAGGCCGCCGATACAGGGCCATCTGCTTCGTTGGCGCCCTCGGCCGCGCGCTCAACGTACAGGCAGTACGCCTCGCGCGCGGCCCTCGGGCGCCGCCTCGCATCCGGACCTGTCTCGCCGGCCTGGCGCCCGCGCTCGACCGTCCCGTCTTCCCGGCTCAGCCCTGTCCGGCGGCCTGGCGGAGGGCGGCGCGCATCTGGCCCAGCGCCTCTTGCTGCGGAGTCCAGAGCCGGCCGCCGATGATGCCGCCGTCCACGACGAGGTCGTGGCCGTTGATGAAGCGCGAGTCGTCGCTGGCGAGGAACACCGCCGCCCGGGCGATGTCCTCCGGCAGCCCCGGCCCCGGCAGCGGCTGCAGGCCGGTGAAGACCTGCCTCGTCAGCTCGGCGGTCCTGTCCGCCGCGTCGTCCGGGAGCCCCGCCACTTTGCCGAAGATGCCCGTCGCGATGGCGCCGGGGGAGATGCTGTTGACGCGGATGCCGCGCTCGCCAAGCTCCATCGCCACGCAGCGGGTGAGGTGGACCACCGCCGCCTTGGCCGCCGAATAGATGATGGAGGACGAGTAGCCGGCCCGCACGGCGGCAACGCTGCCGTTGTTGATGATGCTCCCCGCGCCCTGCCTCTTCAGGACGGGGGCGACGTGCTTCATGCCGAGCATCACGCTGCGCAGGAGGACGGCGATGGCCGCATCGAAGCCATCGACGGGAATGCTCTCGATACCGCCGGCCGGCCCCGGGCTGCCCGCGTTGTTGAAGAGGCAGTCGAGGCGGCCGAAACGGGTCACGGCGTGGTCGATCATCGCCTTGACGTCCGCCTCCCGCGTGACATCGGTGCGCAGGAAGACGGCCCTGGGGCCCAGGGCCGCGGCGATCTCCCGCCCCAGATCCTCGCGGCGGGCCGCGAGGACGACCGAGGTGCCCTCCTCGACGAACACCTCCGCCGTGCGGCGGCCGATGCCGCTCGTGCCTCCCGTGACGATCGTGACCTTGCCGTCGAGCTTGCCCATGGCGCCTCCCTGGAGGTGAGCTGCCGTCGGGCCGAGCGTATCCCGGCGGCGGGCGGCTTGACAACCGTCGCGACGCAAGCGCAGAGTCTCGACACACCACCGCCGCGGGAGGATCACACCATGACGACCACGCGACGCAAGAGTGCCAAGCGGCCCCGCACCAAGCCCACGTCCCGGAAGCCCTCTGCCGCCGAGCCGCGGAGGCGCAGCGCCTCCAGACTGCAGAAGCCCGCCGGCCCCCCGGGCCCGGATGCCCTCCTCGCGCGGATCGAGGGGGCCCAGCGCCAGAAGTTCAGCGGGGCCACGGTGGACGTGATGAAGGCCGGCAACGGGCGGATCAAGCGCCTCGTCTATCCGCCGGGCTTCCGCTGGTCCACGCACATGCAAGCGGTCGTCGGCACTGACCAGTGCATGCACGCCCACGTGGGCTTCCTGGCGCGCGGCCGCATCCAGGGGGAGTACGCCGACGGCTGCGCCTTCGAGGCGGTGGCGCCCCGGGCCCTCGTCGTCGAGCCGGGCCACGACGCCTGGGTCGTGGGCCCCGAGCCCGCCGTGCTCATCCAGTTCGATTGCGAGGACGACACCGCCCGCCGCTTTGGCCTCCCCGAAGAGCACGCCCACGCTTAGGCTCCGCGGGGTCAGGCGAGGTCGAAGAGGAGGACCTCCGAGGGCGCGGTGGCGCTCAGTGACAGCGCCGACTCGTCGCTGACGGCGACGCCGTCGCCGCCGGCGAGCGCCGCGGCGTCGAGCGTGAGTGCGCCCGAGACGACGTGGAGCCAGGCATGGCGACCGGGCAGGAGCCGGTGCGTGAGGCGCTCGCCGGGTTCGAGCACGGAGGCGTAGACCCGCGTGTCCTGGTGGAGGGTGGCCGCTCCCTCGCGGCCGTCCGGGGCGGCGATGAGGCGCAGCGCGCCGCGCTTGTCCTCCCGCGCGAACTGCTTCTCCTCGTACGAGGGTGGGAGCCCGGTCCGGTCCGGAAGGATCCAGATCTGGAGGAAGTGCACCGGCTCCGCGTCCGAGGCGTTGAACTCGGAGTGGGTCACGCCCGTCCCCGCGCTCATCCGCTGCACGTTGCCGGGGCGGATCACCGAGCCATGGCCCATGCTGTCCCGGTGGGCCAGCGCGCCCTCGAGGACATAGGTGATGATCTCCATGTCCCGGTGTGCATGAGCGCCGAAGCCTTCCCCGGGGGCCACCGTGTCGTCGTTGATGACGCGAAGCGCGCGGAACCCCATGTGGGCCGGGTCGTGGTAGGAGGCGAAGGAGAAGGTGTGCCAGGTGTCGAGCCACCCGTGGTCGAAGTGCCCCCGCTCGCCCGCCCGCCGCACCCTGATCATCCCGGCAGGCCGGTCAGCATCGTATCTCCGGGACGCCCAGCCAGAGCGCCGGCCGCCGGCCTGCTAGCGGGGCTGCATGCGGATGGCGCCATCGAGGCGGATGGTCTCGCCGTTGAGCATGCCGTTCTCGATGATGTGGGCGGCGAGCTTGGCATACTCCGAGGGGCGCCCCAGGCGCGACGGGAAGGGCACCTGCTTGCCGAGCGAGATACGCACCGGGTCCGGCAGGGTCCCGAGCAGCGGCGTCTCGAAGATGCCGGGGGCGATGGTGCAAACCCGGATGCCGAGCTCCGCCAGGTCGCGCGCGATCGGCAGCGTCATGCCGACGATGCCGCCTTTGGAGGCCGAGTAAGCGGCCTGGCCGATCTGGCCGTCGAAGGCGGCGACGGAGGCAGTGTTGACGATCACCCCGCGCTCACCGTCCTCGTTGGGCTCGTTCTTCGCCATGTGCGCCGCCGTGAGACGGATGCTGTTGAAGTGGCCGATGAGGTTCACCTGGATCACCCTGGTGAACCCGGCGAGATCGGCGGGCCCCCGCTTGCCGAAGGTCTTCTCGGCGGTGCCGATTCCGGCGCAGTTCACCAGCGCATGGACGGCGCCGAAGCGCTTCACGCCGGCCTCGAGCGCCGCCGTCACCTCCTCGGCGCTGGTGACGTCGGCCGGCGCGAAGAGGGCGCTGTCGCCCAGGTCGGCCGCGACCTGCACTCCCGGGGACTTCGGCAAGTCCAGGAGGACGGCACGCCCGCCGCCGGCGACGAGGAGCTCGGCGGTGGCGCGCCCAAGGCCGGAGGCGCCGCCCGTGATGACCGTGATGGAGCCCGAGATCTTCATTGCAGGGACCCTCCTGGACGGGGTGATGGCCGCCGGGTCGTGAGTATAGCGTAGTATAGAAAGGCCGTGCCAGACCTCGACCGCGGAGCGCCCCCCGGAACATGAGCCCGACACCGCCGGTCTGGATCAGAACCCCCGCCGATCTGGCGCTGCTGGCGGCCTCCCTCGAGGCGGCCACCGCCGTCGGCATCGACACCGAGGCGGACAGCCTCCATCACTACCCCGGCAAGCTCTGTCTCGTCCAGGTGGCCTCGGATCGGGGCGCGGCCCACCTGGTGGACCCGCTGGCGCTGCCCGACCTGGCTCCCCTGGCGCGGGTGCTCGCCGATCCGTCGGTGGTGAAGATCTTCCACGCCGCCGACAATGACCTGGCTTACCTCAAGCGCCTGTACGGCTTCTCCGTGCTGCCGCTCTTCGACACCGCACTGGCCGCCCGCTTCCTCGGCCTCACCGCGCTGGGGCTCGACGAGCTGCTGCGGACCCAGCTCGGCGTGGACCCCGGCCGGTCGCGGCAGAAGGACGACTGGTCGCGGCGCCCCCTGAGTCCCGAGCAGGAGACCTACGCGCTCAACGACGTGCTGCACCTGATCCCGCTCAGCGCGCGGCTCCGCGAGGGCCTGCGGGCCATGGGGCGCGAGGGCTGGTTCGAGGAAGAGTGCGCGGCGCTGGCGGCCCTGGCCGTCCCGCCGAAGCTCCCAGATCCGGATGCCTATCTCCATCTCAAGGGCACCAAGGAGCTGGACCGGCGGGGCCTCGGCGTGCTCCGCGAGCTTTACGTGGAGCGCGAGCGCCTCGCGCTGGAGGCGGATCGGCCGCCGTTCATGATCGTGGGCCACGAGGCGCTGGTGACCCTGGCCGCACGCTGCCCCGCCGATGCCGCGGCGCTCCGGCAGATCCCGGGCTGCACCGACAAGGTGGTGGCACGCCAAGGGACGGCGCTGCTGGCCGCCATCGCGCGCGGGCTGGCGCTGCCCGAGGCGGCCCTGCCCGAGCGTGCCCGCCAGCCGCGGCCCGCGGTGCCCGCCTCGGTGAGGCGCCGGGTGGAGGCGCTGCGGGGCTGGCGGACCGAGGCGGCGGGGTGCTTCGGTCTCGACCCGGGTTTCCTGCTCCCGCAGCGGCTCATCGACAGGCTCGCCGCCGCTCCGCCGGCCGATGTGGGCGCGCTGACCGCCGTGGAGGGTCTCCGCCGCTGGCGGGCCACCCTCATGGGAGAGGCGGTGGTGCGACTGCTCCGGAGCGCCTGAGGGAGCGGATCCGGCGGGCGCCGGCCCCTGTGGCGTCAGGTTGCCGGCGCGGGCGGGAGGGTGTACCTGTCAGGAGAGGCCCAGCCCCGGGCCTGAAAGGAGGGCAACCATGACCTCCACTCCTCGACACGTCCGGGAAGGCATCGTCGGCGGGCTCATCGGGGCCTCGGTCGTGGCCGTCTGGTTCCTCATCTACGACGCCGCGCACGGGCGTCCATTCCGGACGCCGGCGCTCCTCGGCGCCGCTGCCTTCCAGGGCGTCCAGCGCCCGGAGGCCGTGCCGGTCTCGCCGGGGCTGGTGGTCCAGTACACCGTGCTCCACGGCGTCGTCTTCGCGCTGATCGGGATCCTCATCGCCTTCCTGATCGTCTCCGCCCAGCGCCAGCCTGGATTGCTCCCGATGCTCGTCATCGCCCTGCTGTGCTTCGAGGTGGTCTTCCTCGCCGTGATCGTCTGGCTCGCGCACCCCGTGCTCGATGAGGTGGCGTGGTGGGCCATCCTCACCGCGAACCTGCTGGCCTCGGGGGGGATGCTCGCCTACTTCTTCGTGGGGCGTCGCGCCCTGGGGCGGGTGCTGCTGGGCGCCCGGACCCGCGTGGCCCGCGAGGGCCTCGTGTCCGGGATGCTCGGGGCCGCCGCGGTCGCCGTGTGGTTTCTCCTCCATGACCTGGCCGCCGGTGTGCCGCTCAGGACCCCGGCGCTCCTGGGCGCGGCGGTGCTGGAGGGGCTGCGCGATCCCTCGGAGCTCGTCATCTCGCTGCCCCTCGTCCTCAAGTACACGCTGATCCACGGCGGGGCCTTCGCAGCCTTCGGCTGGATGGCGGCGGGGCTCCTGGCGCTGGCCGACCGCGAGCCCCGGCTCCTGTCGGCGTTCGCGATGCTCTTCGTCTGCTTCGAGGTCTTCTCCATCGCGATGATCGCGGCCCTCGCCGCCTGGCTGTTCGACGCCCTGGCGTGGTGGACAGTCCTCGCCGGGAACCTCGTGGCTGCGCTCGCCATGCTCGGCTACCTCTTCCGCGAGCACCACCTCGCCTGGCGCGCGTACCTCTCGGCGCGATGACAGCTACCGACGCTGCAGGGGCGGGATTGCGCCCACACTGTCATGCTCCGTCCCGCTTGACGAGCGGCGGGATACGGGAGAGCGCGTAGGCTGCCCCGAACGCCGTGAGCGCCAGCCCGAGCCACGGCCACCGGTAGGAGCCCGTGGCCTGCAGGAGGAGCCCGAACAGCGGGGGCCCCAGCAGGACGCCGCTCCAGGCGCAGGCCCCGGCGACCCCGGTGAGGAGGCCCGCGAAGCGGCTGCCGCCCACTTCGGCCGCCAGCGCGAAGTAGAGTCCCACCCACCCGAAGGCCCCGACGCCCGCGACGACGGCCAGCCCGGCGGCGGCGGGGCCGGCCAGCGGGACGCCCGAGGCGAAGACCAGGTAGATCGTTCCACCGATCCCGGCGTTGATGATGACGCCGGGCCGCCGCCGGCCCCCGAAGAGGCGATCGCTGACGACCCCCCAGCCGAGCCGGCCGCCGCTGCCCCCGGCCTGGGCCAGCGCCAGGAGCCCGCCTGCCCCCACGACGCTCATGCCGAGGGCATCTCGCGCATAGAGCGCCATGTAGGCCAGCACCGAAGATTGCGCAACAGAGAGCGCGAGCCCGCAGCCGAGCAGCACCAGGAACGGTGGGTGAGCGAGGAAGGATCCCACCTCCGCGAGCCGGGGATGCTCCGCGGGTGAGGCGGTCCGGGGGGCGCTGCCGGGCCGGAGGCAGCATGCCACTCCGACGCTGGCCGCCACCGAGGCCATGGCCGCGACAGTGAGCGCCGTGCGCCACCCGTGAGCCAGCGCCAGGGACGGGAGGGTCACAGCGCCCGCGACCCCTCCCAGCGTGAGCCCGGTCTGCTTCACGCCCATGGCGAGCCCGCGCTCGTGGAGCGGGAAGCGGTCGAGGATCGCGCGTCCCGTGGCGGGGTTCACCACCGCCCAGCCGAGGCCCGCGCAGAAGAGGAGCCCGAGCATGAGGGGAATGCTGCCGACCCAGGCCGCCAGGGCGACCATCACACCCGTGAGACACTGCCCGGTCGCGAGCGTGAGACGCGCTCCGACCCGGTCGGTCAGCCAGCCGGCTGGGAGCGACATGACCACCCCACCCAGATAGATGGCCGGCAGGAACCACCCGACCTGGGCCCGCGAGAGCCCGAGATCCTGGAGCAGCAACGGAGCCAGCGGCGCCACGGCCAGCACCGACACGGCCCCCAGGCCGTGAGCGCCGGTGACGAGCGCCAGGAGGCCCCAGCGCTGCGGGTCGGCTGCCCTACCGGCCCGCCGCGGCGCCACGTCGCGCCTCGATCAGTTCGTCCAGCTCGATGCGGCACTGGACCTTCATGCGGAGCTGGTCGGCCGTCTCGGGCGTGAGCATCTGGCCCCGGGTGGCCGGGTCGTCCAGCACCACGGTGGTGGGCGTGGACGTGGCCTGGAGCCCGTTGCGCTGCTTGCACGCTTCCATGGCGGCCTCGGCCCGAGCGAGGCGCGCGGCCGCCGTCTCCTTCGGGGCGTCGCCCCGCCCGCATCCCAGGAGCGTCAGGACGGCCGCGAGCAGCACGACGCCCTTCACACATTGGTCCTTCCCGGGTACACTGCCCACCGACTCACTTAGACCACAGGGTGGCAGCGAAGCCAAGCGGAGGATGGCACGTGGGCCAGTTCGATCTCGGCGGGCGCGTGGCCGTGGTGACGGGCGGCAATGGCGGGATCGGGCTGGGGATGGCTCGGGGACTCGCGCGTGCCGGGGCCGCCGTGGCCGTGGCGGCCCGGAACCGCGACAAGAGTCTGCGCGCCGTGGCGGAGCTCCAGGGGCTGGGTGCCGCGGCGGCAGCCTTCGAGGTGGACGTGGCCGCCGAGGCGGCGGTGGCCGCTCTCGTGCGCGCGGTCGTCGAGCGCTTCGGCCGCCTGGACGTGCTCGTCAACAATGCCGGCATCAACATCCGCAAGCCCCCGCAGGACCTCTCGCTCGAGGAGTGGCGCCGGGTGCTCGACACCAATCTCACGAGCGCCTTTCTCGCAAGCCGCGCCGTCTACCCCGTGATGAAGGCGCAAGGCCGGGGCAAGATCATCAACATCGGCTCGATGATGTCCATCTTCGGCGCCGGCTTCGCCCCCGTCTATGCGGCGTCCAAGGGCGGCATCGTGCAGCTCACGAAGGCGACAGCCTCGGCCTGGGCCCGCGACAACATCCAGGTCAACGCGGTGCTGCCCGGCTGGATCGACACCGACCTCACCGCCCAGGCGCGGCAGCAGGTCCCCGGCCTCAACGAGAACGTGCTGGCCCGGACGCCCGCCCGGCGCTGGGGGGTGATCGAGGACATGGCCGGCATCGCCGTGTTCCTGGCGAGCGCGGCCTCGGACTTCGTTACCGGGACGTCGATCCCGGTGGACGGGGGCTACTCGATCCAGGGCTAGCTGGAGTAAGATTGACACGTTGGCATACGGGATCGCAGCGCGGCTCTCCATTGTTCTCGCCCTGTCCCTCGCCGGATGCGCCCCGGTGGCTCATCTCGACGTGCTGGGGGCGCGCCCGGCGGCGCCGGTGGCCATCCGCTTCGGCGTGGACACCTTCGCCTTTCCCAACGAGAGCCGCGCGAAGAACCCGGGCAAGCCCGACCTCTATGCCAACTACTGCTTCGTCATGGCCCGTGCCGTCACCCAGTTCCAGCGCTTCGCCCACTTCGATCCCGCGGCCGCGCCGCTCGACGCCGCGGGCTATGCCGAGCTGGTGCGACGGGTCGTGGCGCGGCCCCCGTGGCACGCCCCGCTGCCCGCCGAACAGCGCGTGGTGATCCCGGGCTACGCCTCGCTGCACGAGCTATCGCGTGCGCAGGAGGCGGCGGTGAAGGACGGCCTCGTCGGCCGGCTCTGGACGCTGCTGCACTGGACCAACTGGCGCGTGGTCTTCCCGGCCCCCGGCTGGCACCAGGAGCGGGTGGCGCGCGAGACGCTGGCCGAGCTCGAGGCCGGGCGCCCCGTGCAGCTCCTCGTCACCAATTTCCCGACCATCGAGCTGAACCACACGGTGGTGGCCTACGACTACCGCGCGAACGGGAATGGTCAGCTGGACCTCGTCGTGTACGATCCCAACGATCCCCGGGCACCCGGCACGATCACCTTCGACCGGGAGGCTCGGCGCTTCGTCGCTACCCGGCTCTTCGACACCACGCCCGGGCCCATCCGGGCGTACCGCATGTACTATGGGCCGCTCCTCTGAGCCGGGATGACCTTGCCGCGCCGCCCTCGCTGGTACACCCACGGGCTCAATCGCGCCGCCTACTATCGGCTGGCCAGCGCCTGTGGCGCCGCGCTGCCGCGGCGCGCGCGGCTCTCCCTGGCGCGTGTCGTGGGGCGCGCCCTGGGCCGGCACCTCGTCGAGGAGCGCAGCCAGGTGCGCGCCAACCTCGCCCGTGTGCTCCCCGGCGCGCCTGCGGCGGCGCTCGACCGGGGCGCCAGCGAGACCTTCGCCAACTTCGCCGCCTGCTTCGCCGATCTCCTGACCATCAATCGGGGGGATCCGGCACGGCTCCGCGACTACCTGGTCGGGGCGGAGGGTGAGGCGGAGCTGGATTCGGCCTGCGCACCGCGGCGCGGCGTCATCCTGCTCACCGCGCACCTGGGGAACTGGGAGCTGGGCGGGCGGCTGCTCGCGCCGCGGCTCCGCCGCACCACTCACGTGGTCCTCTCCCCCGAGCAGGACGCCGCGCTGGAGAGCTACCTGAGGCGCGACGAGCCGCGGCTCCGCTTCGTGACGCGCCGGAGCGCGACCTCCACCCTCGGGCTCCTCGCCGCGCTGAGACGCAACGAGGCCGTGGCCATGCAGGGCGATCGCCCCACCGGCGAGCGCGGTGACAGGGCGGTCCCGTTCTTCGGCGCCGCCGCCGCCTTCCCCGTGGGCCCCTTCGTCCTGGCGCGGGCCGCAGGGGCTCCGGTGGTGCCCGCCTTCTGCGTCATCACCCCGCGGGGAGGCTACCGGATCACCCTGGAGCCGGCCATCTGGGTCGGGCCGGGAGAGGAGGAGGCGGCGCTGGTCACCGCCGTGGGCGCGCTCGAACGCGCCATCCGCCGCCACCCGACGCAGTGGTTCAACTTCTTCGACGTCTGGAACCCCGCACGTGCCGCGGCCTGAGCCCATCGCCATCGTCGCCGCCGGCGTGACCACGCCCATCGGCCAGGACGTGGAGGCCTTCTGGTCCGCGCTGCTCACCGGCGCCAGCGGCATCTCGCCCATCGAGCGCTTCCCCGTGGCCGACCTGCGCGTCCGGCGTGGCGGCGAGATCAAGAAGCTCACGCGCCTCCGGGACTGGGGGCGCCTGCCCGGTTGCCGCGCCACGCGCCTCCTTCTCTCGGCGGCCGACGATCTCTGCGCACGGACGGGCGGACGGCCGCTGCCCGCGGACCCGTCGCGCGTGGCCGTGGTTGTCGGGACGGCGCTGGGCGGCGTCGAGGAGTGGGAGCGGGCGCAGGGCGGGGACCGCAGGCTCGGGCGGCTCCGCGGCGGGCTCTACGACACGCCCGGCCGCAACCTGGCCCGCTGGCTCGGTGCTCGCGGCCCGGCGTTGACCGTCTCCACCGCCTGCGCCTCGGGCGCCACGGCCATCGGTGTCGCCGCCGACCTCCTGCGGCAGGGGAGGGCCGATGCGGTGGTGGCCGGAGGCTACGATCCGCTCTGCCGCTTCGTGATGCGTGGCTTCGACGCCCTTCGCTCTCTCACCCGCGACGAGGTCCGCCCATTCGACCGCAGGCGGAGCGGGCTCCTCCTGGGCGAGGCGGCGGCGCTCGTCCTCCTCCGGCGCGATGCGGACGCGGGGCCCGCGCGGCTGGGGAGGCTTCTGGGCCATGCCAGCACCGGCGACGGCTCGCACATCTCGGCGCCCGATCCCCAGGGGCGCGGGCTCGAGCATGCGATCCGGCTGGCCCTGGACGAGGCCGGGATCGGCCCCGGCGAGGTGGACTTCGTGAGCGCCCACGGAACAGGCACCGTCCTCAACGACCGCATCGAGACGGCGGTCCTCAAGCGTGTCCTCGGCACCCGCGCCCTGAACGTCCCGGTCAACTCCATCAAGCCCACCATGGGCCACACCATGGGGGCGGCGGCGACGCTGGAGGCCGTCATGTGCCTGTTCGCCTCCCGCCACGGCCAGATTCCCCCGACCCGCAACCTGGAGGAGCCCGACGCCGACTGCGACCTCGACTATGTGCCGGGCCGGGCCCGGGCGCTGGCCCCCCGCATCAGCCTCAGCACATCGCTGGGCTTCGGCGGCCAGAACGCCGCCCTGATCCTGGAGGGCGCCGGGCCGTGAAGGCGCCCGCGGTGCGCGCGCTGGGCCTCGTCTCCGGCTGGGGGAACGGGATCGAGGCCATCCCGGCCGACGCCCGGGCTGCGGCCGCGGGGCGCGCGCTGGTGGGGCTCGGCCGGCCGGCCATCGGGGGCGAGCGCTTCAGGCGCGCCACGCGAGAGTGCCTCTGGGCCCTTGCGGTGATGGAGCGCATGCTGGAAGATGGGCGCGCGGGGCGCGAGGCCATCGCCGGCGAGGGCACCGCGCTCCTCTTCGTCACCGCCGCCGCGTACGCTGCCTCCAACCGGGCCTTCATCCAGGGCGGCGGGGGCACCCATTTCGCCTACACGGCGCCCGCTGTGGTACCGGCCGAGGTGGCCATCGAGTTTGGCCTCCGGGGCCCGTCGGCCATCTTCATCGGCGGCCCGCCCGCGACCCTCAGCGCCATCTGGCAGGCAGCGGCCCTGCTGGAGCGCCGCGCATGCGAGCGCGCCATCGTGCTCGCGGTGGAGATCTTCGAGGAGTGCGCGGATCTCCACGCCCGGGGCCGGCGCTGGCTCGGCCGCCCGCTGGTCGAGGCAGCCGCGGGTCTCTGGCTCGAGCCGGGGCAGGGCCGGCTCAACCTGGAGGGTGGCCGTGTCGCGGGGCGGCGGCAGGGCCGCCACGGCGGCGGGCTCGGGCTCGGTGGGCGGCTGGGCGAGACGATCACGTGCGAGCCCCTGGCCGCCGTGGGACTGTGGCGGCGAGGCGGCGGCGCAGGTACGCTGGTGCTTGACGGGGCCTGGCAGGGCGAGACGGCACACCTGACCTGGGAGAAGGGGACCGGATGACCGAGAAGGAAGTGCTCGACGAGCTCCGGAGCATCGCCGTGGACCGGCTCCGCTTCGACCCCTCCCGGGCTGCCGAGATGACGCTTGAGACGACCCTGCCCAAGGACGTGGAGGGCTCGCTCGGGCTCGACTCGCTCGACTTCATCGAGCTATCGGTGGCGATGGAGGAGCGCTTCGGCTTCACCATCGAGGAGGGGCAGGATTTGTCAGAGGAGTTCCACTCGCTCGGGAGCCTGTCGCGGTTCATCCTGGCCCGGATCGGCCAGGCCTGAGCCGGCATCGCAGGGCATGACGCGGATCGTGGTCAGCGGCCTGGGCGTCGTGAGCCCCTACGGCGCCGGCGTCAAGACCTTCTGGGGGGGCCTGGCGACCGGGACCTGCAGCATCCGCCCCATCACCCTGATCGAGACGGAAGGCTTTCGCTCCCGCATCGCTGCCGAGATCCCCGCCGACGCCGTGGCCGGCCTGGGTCCCTCCGCGCGCCGGGCGCGTGCCGATCGGCTGGCGCTCGCCGCGGCCCGCGAGGCGCTCGCCGACGCCGACCTCACCGCGCGCGACCGGGCCGAGACGGCGCTCGTGGTCGGGGCCGTCGGCGGCGGCATGCTCGAAGGCGAGGCGTGGTACTGGGAAGAGACGCGCAGCGGGCGCCCGTCGCCCAGGGTCAAGGCCCTCCGCTCCATCCTGCCCTGCACCCACGCCGAGACGCTCGGCTTCCGGCTCGGACTCGGCGGGCCCAAGGAGACGGTGGTCATGGCCTGCGCTTCCGGAGCCGCCGCGATCGCTCTCGGTGCGGATCTCATCCGCGAGGGCGCGGCACCCTGTGCGCTCGTCGGCGGCGTGGACGCCCTCACGCGCATCTGCTTCATGGGCTTCAACGCCCTTCGCCTCCTGGACCCCGAGCCCTGTCGCCCCTTCGACCGCGACCGCAACGGGATGTCCATCGGCGAGGCCGCGGCCTTCCTCGTGCTGGAGGACGCCGGGCGCTGCCGCGCACGCGGCGCGCGCGGCCACGGAGAGCTCCTGGGCGCCGCCCTCTCGACGGACGCCCACCATGTGACCTCGCCCCACCCGCAAGGGGAGGGCATGGTGCGCGCCATGAGGCTCGCGCTGCGCGCGGCGCACGCCGAGCCGGACGAGATCGGCTACGTCAACGCCCATGGCACTGGCACGCCCCAGAACGACCGCACGGAGGCGCTGGCGCTGGCACGCGTCTTCGGCGCCGGCCGCGTGCTCGTGAGCAGCAACAAGTCGCTGGTCGGGCACACCATGGCCGCCGCCGGCAGTCTCGAGGCCGTGGCCACGCTCCTGACCCTCGAGCACGGGCTCGTGCCGCCCACCGCGCACCTGGAGCACGTGGACCCGGAGATCCCCTTCGACTGCGTCCCCAGGGTGGCGCGGGAGGTGCCGCTCGAGCGGGCGCTGTCCAATTCCTTCGGCTTCGGCGGCCAGAACGTGAGCCTGATCTTCGGGCGATGACCTCCCCGCGGCGCGTCGTCATCACGGGCATGGGCACGGTGAATGCCGTGACGGCCGGCGGCGCGCAGGCCCTGGCCAGCGCCCTCGGGGCCCGCCAGTCCGGCATTCGTCCCGTCAGGGCCTTCGACGTCTCGGGCCTCCCGAGCCGCCTGGCGGCGGAGGTCGCCGAGGGGGTTCTCGAGGGGCTGGTGGACCGCAGTGTCGCCCGCCGGCTCTCGCGGCTCTGCCGGCTCACCGTCGCCGCCTGCCGCCTGTCCGTCCAGGACGCCGGGATAGACGGCGGCCCCGCGCTGGGGCTCGTGGTGGGCACCGAGCAGGGCGACTTCCGCTCCAGCGAGGAGTTCGCGGCGGGGTTCCTGCGCCGTGGCGTCGCGGGGCTGTCGCCCATGATCTTCCCCGGCACCGTCATGAACGCCATGGCCGCCGCGGCCGCGATCGACGTCGGCGCCAGGGGCCCCACCGTGACCGTGAACCAGGCCACGGTGGCCGGGGACCTGGCCGTCGCCCGCGCGGCGGCCTTGATCCGCTCGGGCCAGGCCGACGCCGTCATCGCGGGGGGCGTGGACGAGATCTGCCCGTCGGTGTACCGGCGGCTCGTCGAGCTCCGCGCCCTGTCTCCGATGGGCGGTGCGCTGCCGGAGGGGTGCCGGCCAGGAGCTCTGGACCACAACGGGCCCGTCCTCGGCGAGGGCGCCACCTTCCTCGTCCTCGAGGACATGGAGACTGCCGGCGCGCGGGGCGCGACGCTCTACGCCGAGGTGAAGGGGGCGCTCTGGGGCAACATTCCCGCGGCCCCGCATACCGCACCGGCCCGCCGGCGGGACGGGCGCTCGCCGGTGCTCGGTCTGCTGTCGCGGCTCGGAGTGCCGCCGGAGCGCCTCGCGGCCTGCTACGGCTCGGGCAACGGCGATCCCGCGCTCGACGATTGGGAGGCGGCACTGCTCGCCGCCGAGCTGCCGCCCGCGCTCTTACCGCCCCGCTCGCTTGCCCCACTCTTCGGCCAGCACGGCGGTCTCGGGGCCCTCCGCGTGGGGGCTGCGGGGCTCGAGGCCAGCCGCGGAGACGGCGCGCCCGCGCTCGTCCACGGGCTCGCCCGGGGCGGATGCCGGACGGCCATCGTGGTGAGCCGCCCGGCATGAGCGACCATCTCATCCTCATCCCCGTGTTCGACGAGGCCCTCACCATCGAGACGGTTGTCACGGGGGCGCGCCGCCACGGCGCGGTGCTCGTGATCGACGACGGCTCCTCGGACGCGAGCGCCGATCTCGCCGCGCGCGGCGGCGCCGACGTGCTGAGGCTCGGGCGGCGCAGCGGCAAGGGTGAGGCGCTGCGGTGCGGGTTCGCCGAGGCGCTCGCGCGCGGGGCCGAGCGCGTGGTGACCCTCGACGGCGACGGGCAGCACGATCCTGACGAGATCCCGCTCCTCCTCGAGGCCGCCGCGGCCGCGCCCGACGCGGTGGTGATCGGGGGGCGCCTCGGACGCGAGGCGACGGGGGGCGACGGCGTGATCCCCGACGGCCGGCTCTGCGCCCTTCGGGTCGCTGGGTTCTTCATCGACTGGCTGACGGGGTTTCCGCTGGGGGACACGCAGTCAGGCTTCCGGGTATACCCCGCGCGGTTGCTCCGCGATCTCGAGCCGGGCGGTGGTGGTTTCGTCCTCGAGAGCGAAGTGCTGATCCGCGCGGCGGGCGGAGGCTGGCGGCTCGTGGAGGTACCGGTGACGGCCCGCCACTTCTCGGACCGGCGCAGCCGCTTCAGGCCGGTGCGCGACGGAGTCGCGCTGGGGGCGCTACTGGCCTGGGAGATCCTGCGCCGCCTCGGCCGGGAGGCCGGGCTCGGGGGGGCAGCGCTCCTGCGCCCTTTCACCACCGCGCGGCGACGGCCGCGCCACCGCGAGCTCACCGAGTTCACTGCGGCCTGGCGCGGCAACGCGGCGGCCTGGGCCCTGGCCTCGGGCGCATTCCTTCTCCATCGCACGGGGGCGACGTGGCGTGACTGGTGGGGGAATCCCCGAGCCCGCGCCCTCCGCGCCGTCGGCCTGGCCGCGGCGCTGACACCCGTGCTCTTGTCGCTGGCCCTCCTCCGCCCGGCGCTGCGCCCGATGGGCCTCGATCTGCTCGGGCCATTGGTCCACGCGGTGTACTCCCAGGAGCGCCTGGCGCGCGCCCTGGCGACCCCGACGGCGGGCGAGACCGTGGCGTCGCGGGAGCGATGACGGGCCCCGACTGCGACGTACTCGTGGTGGGTGGGGGCCCCGGCGGCGCCACAACTGCCACGTTCCTGGCGCGCGGCGGGCTCACCGTGGCCATCGCCGAGCGCGAGGCCTTCCCCCGCTTCAGGGTCGGAGAGTCGCTGGTCCCCAACTGCATGCCCATCCTCGAACGGCTGGGGGTGCTCGACCGGATCAAGGGGCATGGCTTCCAGCCGAAGTTCGGCGTCACCTTCCACGACCAGGAGACGGCGCTCGAGCACAGCTTCTCCTTCCGCGAGGGGCGCCCGTGGCCGTCCTTCACCTTCGACGTCCACCGGGCGGAGTTCGACGCGATCCTCCTGGACCACGCCGCGCGGGAGCCCGGCGTGACGCTGTTCCAGCCGGCCGCGGTGGAGAAGGTCGCCTTCGACGCCGAGGGAGTCACCGCCCGCCTGAGCGACGCCCGCGGCGAGCGTGAGCTGCGGGCCCGCTTCCTCGTGGACGCCAGCGGGCGGGACGCCTTCCTCGCCTCCCGCCAGGGGCGCCGGCGACCGATGCCCGGCCTCGGCAAGGTCGCCCTCTTCGCCTACTACCGGGGCGCGCGCCGCTGGCCGGGGCGCGAGGAGGGCAATGTCCGCATCTACATCTTCCCCGAGGGCTGGTTCTGGTGGATCCCACTGGCCCGTGACGAGACCAGCCTGGGCTGCGTGCTCCACGCCCGGGTGGTGCGGAGCTGGCAGGGGACACCCGCCTCGCTCTTCCAGGCGATGATCGAGCGCTGCCACCGCGTGCAGGAGGGGCTCGCGGGAGCCGAGGCGGTGACACCCGTGCACACGGCGGCCAACTTCGCCTACACGGTGGAGCCGGTGGCGGGCGCCCGCTTCCTCTGCGTCGGGGATGCGGTGGCCTTCGTGGACCCGATCTTCTCGGCCGGGGTCTTCCTGGCCATGGCCTCGGGGGAGCTGGCGGCGCGGGAGATCCTCGGCGCCTTCCGCGAGGATCGCTTCGAGGCGCCTCGTTTCGCCCGCTATGCCCGCGCCTTCCACCGGGGAAGGAAGCCCTTCGTCCGCTTCATCGAACATTACTACGACCCGCTGTTCCTCGAGATCTTTCTCAAGCCGAAGAACGCCTTCGGCATGGCGGACGCGGTGACCTTCGTGCTCGCGGGCGGCGCCTTCCGTCGCATCCCCCTCCGCTTGCGACTGGCGCTGTGGCTCTTCTTCGCGGTCGTGGGCGCCACACGCCGGGCGCGGCGTGGCCGCGGCCCCGTCCCGGCATCGCGGCTCGACTGGTGACACGCATCTCCGGCGTGATGCTCCGAGCGCTCTTCCCGCGCGGCTACCTCTTCACGGTGCTGGGTATCGCCGTCGGCATGGCCGGGCTCGTCTCCCTGGGCGCCATGGCCGAGCGGATCACGCGCTTCATCGACGGGGGCGACCGCTTCGTCCTGGGCCAGATCTCGGTGGCGGGCGAGGGCATGGGCATGGGCACGGGCTTCACGGCCGGCGGGCTCCTGCCGGCGGCGCGGATCGCCGAGATCGGGCGCCTGCCCGGCGTGGCGGCGGTGCAGGCCCAGGTGATGCTCCCCCTCAGCACGACCACCTCGCATTTCCTCACGCTCACCCAGGAGCTGATCCTCGGCATGGACCTCGCCGCCCCCATGCCGAACCGCCACTACCGCGAGCTGCCCGTGCGGGCCGGGCGCTTCCTGCGTCCCGGGGACAGGCGAGCGGCCGTGCTGGGCGCCGACTTCGCCGCCTCGCGCCGGCTCGCCGTGGGAGGGGGCCTCTCGCTCGGAACGCTTCCGTTCACGGTGGTCGGCGTGCTGGACCGGACGCTCACGGCCCCCGATCGCTTCGCCATCGTCTCCATCGACGATGCCCGCGATCTCTGGCTGCGCCGCGACCCCCTCCTCGTGCAGGTCTTCGGCGCGGGGGGAGGTGCCCTCCGCCGGGCCGATCTCAACTCTGGCGCGGCGGTGGGCTGGGCGCCGGGCGTGGATCCCGACGCGCTGGCGCGCCGGATCCAGGCCGAGGTGCGGGGCGTGAACGTCACCATCCCGGGGGAGCTCTCCCGGCTCCTCAGGACCTCGACGGCCTTCTTCTCCGCGCTCCTCCTCGGCATCGGCGCGCTCGGGCTGGTCATCGGCGGGCTCTCGCTCTCCAACACGGTGACCGCCGCGGTGTTCGAGCGCATCCGTGACTTCGGCATCAAGCGTGCGCTCGGAGCCACGGACCTCCAGCTCCTGGGAGAGGTCCTGGGGGAGGCCTTGCGCGTGAGCCTCGCGGGCTGCGTGGGCGGCGTGCTCCTGGCGCTGGCGATCGGGTTCGCGGTGGACGCGCGCGCCATCCGCGACGGGCAGCAGCTCTTCCTCTTCTCCCCGCGACTCCTGCTCTTCGCGCTCGGGTTCGGGCTCCTGCTGGGCGCGCTGGCGGCGACCTACGCCACGCTCAGCATCGCCCGGCTGTCGCCCGCAGAGGCCATCCGGCGGGGAGCCTGAGGCGTGCTCCTCCGCGCAGCAGGGCTCACGAAGTCCTACCCCGGCGCCGGTGCCGGCGCCGGGCCGGTCCGCGTCCTCCAGGAAGTGGACCTCGAGGTGAAGGCCGGGGAGATCATGGCCATCCTGGGGGATTCCGGCTCGGGCAAGTCCACGCTCCTCAACCTGCTCGGCCTCCTCGAGCCCCCGGACGCGGGGGAGATCTGGTTCGACGCCGAGCCGGTGAGCTCCCTCACCCGGCGCCAGCAGGCCCGGCTGCGTGGCGCGCGCATCGGCTACGTCTTCCAGTCCTTCCTGCTGCTCCCGGGGCTCACGGCGTGGGAGAATATCCTGCTGGCGGCCCGCTACGTGGGCCAGGAGCGGCGGCAGGCCGAGCGGGAGGCGCTCCGACTGATGGAGCGGCTCGACGTGGTCCATCGCCGGGGGCACTACCCGGCGCAGCTCTCCGGCGGCGAGCAGCAACGGGTCGCCTTCTGCCGGGCGGTACTGAACGCGCCGTCCCTCCTGCTCGCGGACGAGCCCACGGGCAACCTGGACGCACAGCACGCGCGCGTCATCCTGGGCGAGTTGCGGGCGCAGGCCCGCGAGCGGGGGGCGACCGTGGTCCTGGTCACGCATCGGGCCGAGGCCGCCGCAGAGGCCGACCACGCGCTTCGGATCCAGGGCGGGCGACTCGAGCCCGCGTGAGGAGATCGTCATGACCCGACGACAGCTGTTGTGGCTCCTGGGGGCAGGACTCGGCGCGCGGCTCTTCGTCGACGCCGCGGCCGCGGCCGACGACCGCAGCCGGACCTTCACCGCCCCGGCCGACCGGGTGTGGACCGTGGCGCGCTCCACACTCGAGAGCCTGGGCTGGAAGATCGACAAGGAGGATCGGGACGTGGGCTGGCTCCTGACCAAATCGCGCGGCGTGGACCACGACGACTATGGCGTCTACGCCAAAGGCACGCGGCACCGGCTGCGCGTGGCGGTCAAGGGGCGCCAGGGCGGGAAGACCGAGGTGATGGTAGAGCGCCGGCTCTGGAAGGAGGAGCGCATCCTCTGGATGGACAAGGAGGAAGAGCTCGACACCACGGACCGGACGGTGGAGAAGCAGGTCCTCGACGCCATCGGCAAGGGTCTGTAGGCCTAGCGTCGCGTGGGGATGCTTCGCTCGCCGGGCGCCGCAGCGGTGGGGGCGGCTCTGCTCGCGCTGCTGCTCCTGCTGCCGGGACTCGGCGCGGCGCCCTTCGACGATCCCGGAGAGGGGCAGCACGCCGAGATCGCCCGCGAGGCCTGGGCCACCGGCGACTGGCTGACGCTGAGGCTCGGCGGCGTCCGCTACTTCGACAAGCCTCCGCTGCTCTACGCGCTGGGGGCGGCCGCTTTCACCGTGTGGGGACCATCGGAGTGGGCGGCGCGGCTGGCCCCCGTCCTCGGGGCAGCCGCGGCCGCCGCCGCCACGGCCCTCCTCGGCGCCCGGCTCATGGCGCCCGCCTGGGGCGTGCTGGCCGGCGCCGCGCTCCTGTCCTGTGCGCTCTTCGCGTTCTTCGGCCGCTACGTCAGGCCCGAGACCCTGTTCGCCGCGGCGATCCAGTGGGGGCTCGCGGGCCTCCTGCTCGGGGCCTCGCGCCCCGCGGGCGCGCGGGCATGGTCCCTCGTGGGCTGCGCCGCGCTCGGCGCGGCGGCACTCGCGAAGGATCCGCTGGGGCTCCTCGGGCCGCTCGCCGCCGTGGGCGGGGCGCTCTGGCTCGGTGGCCGGCTCCGGCCGCTGGGCGCGTGGCTGCCCCCTGCCGGCCTGGCCCTGGCGCTGACCCTGGGGCTCGGCTGGTACGCGCTCGCCGGGCTCCGCAACCCCGGCTTCCTCTGGTACACGGTGGTGGACAACCACCTGCTCAACGTGGCGCGCCTGCGCCTCTTCCCCGATGAGGACGTGCCCCTCTCCGCTCTCGAGTTCCTCGCCACCGGCGGCTTCGGGGCCTTTCCGTGGATCGTGCCGGCCGCGCTGATGCTGGTGGCGCTGGGGCGGCGGCGCGCCTGGCGGGACCCCGGCGAGATGCCCTGGGTGGCGCTCGCCCTCTGGGTCGCGGGCACCTTCGCCGCGGTCCTGGCGGTGCCCTTCCGGCTGCCCCATTACGCGCTGCCGGCCTATCCCGCCGTGGCGCTCCTGGCGGCTCGCTGGTGGCGCGAGCGGGCCCGGGACGGGCGAGGGACCGTCCGGCTCCACCTGGCGCTCTTCGCGCTCCTCGCCTGCGGCCTCGGCCTGGCGGCCGCGAGCGATGGCCGCGCGTTCAGCGACGCCGTCTTCGGGATCTCGGACGTCTACACCCGCAAGGAGGCCGCCGCGGGCCAGGCTTCCCCCTATCCCGCCTGGGCCGCGCTCCAGCCGCTCGTGGCGCGCGCGGCCCTCGTCTTCGCGGCGGGGAGCCTCGGGCTCCTGGCCGCGGCCTGGCGCCGGAGCGCGCGGGTGGGCCTTGTCGCGGTGACGGCCACCATGCTCGCGCTCGTGCCCGCCGTGGAGAGCGCCGCGGGGCGCCTGGCGGAGGCCCGCGCGGTGTCCGGGCTCGCCGAGGAGGTGAAGCGTCTCGGCCGGAGCGGAGCCGTCGTCATCCACGAGGGGCCCCTCGAGAACTCGGGCGCCCTCGAGTTCTACTCCGGCCGGCGGCCGATCCTCCTCGACGCGCGCCGCAGCGTCCTCGGCTTCGGCGCCACCTTCCCCGAGGCGGCCGCCGCCTTCTGGGGCGAAGAGCGCTTCGGCCGCGAGTGGCTCTCGGGTCGCCCGCTCCTCCTCCTGACCCCGCGCGCCCCCGCCGGGAGCCTCGTCCGCTCGCTCCCCGACGGAAGCGCGCGCCTCCTCGCCGCCCGCAACGGCCGCTGGCTCTACGCCAACGCCGCGGCCACCCGCCTGGCCGCTCCGCTTGCCGCGGACGGCCGGTCTGAGGTACGGTGAGCCGGTGAGCCTCGCGTCCCGGACCCGGAGATGCCCGACTACCTGAGAACGCTCTTCCTCCATCCGCCGTCCTTCGACGGGTTCGACGGGGGCGCCGGCTCCCGCTACCAGGCCAGACGGGAGATCCGATCCTTCTGGTACCCGACCTGGCTTGCCCAGCCGGCGGCGCTGGTGCCGGGCTCACGCCTGGTCGACGCTCCGCCCGACGGGCTCGCGCTCGCGGACATACTGCCGCTGGCCCGGCAGCACGACCTCTGTGTGATGCACACGAGCACTCCCTCCCTGCCCTCCGACCTCCGCGTCGCCGAGGCGCTCAGGGCCGAGAACCCCGGGCTGCTCATCGGGATGGTGGGCGCGGCGGTGGCCGTGAGCCCACAGGCGGCGCTGGGTCCCTCGACGGCGGTGGGGTTCGTCGCGCGCAGCGAGTTCGACTACACGATCCAGGAGGTGGCCGAGGGGCGGCCGCTCGGCCAGATCCTCGGGCTCTCCCATCGGGTGAACGGGCATGTGCGGCACAACCCCGAGCGGCCGGTGCTCGAGAACATGGACGCGCTCCCCTTCGTCACGCCGGTGTACCGTCGGGACCTCACGGTGGAGAACTACGCCATCGGCTACCTCCGCCACCCGTACGTGTCGCTGTACACCGGGCGCGGCTGCCGCTCGCGCTGCACCTTCTGCCTCTGGCCCCAGACGGTGGGCGGCCACCGCTACCGGACGCGCAGCCCCGAGCACGTGGCCGAGGAGATGACGCTGGCCGTCCGGCTCTTCCCCGAGGTGAAGGAGTTCTTCTTCGACGACGACACCTTCACCGACGACCTCCCGCGCGCCGAGGCCATCGCCCGCAGGCTCGGCTCCCTGGGGATCACCTGGTCGGCCAACGCCAAGGCCAATGTCCCCTACGACACCCTCAAGGTGCTCCGGGACCACGGACTCCGGCTGCTGCTCGTGGGCTACGAGTCGGGCAACCAGCAGATCCTCAACAACGTCAGGAAGGGGATCCGCCTGGACGTGGCGCGCCGCTTCACCCGGGACGCGAGGAGCCTCGGCATCACCATCCACGGCACGTTCATCCTGGGGCTGCCGGGCGAGACACGCGAGACCATCCAGGAGACCATCGCCTTCGCCCGCGAGATCGATCCCCACACGATCCAGGTCTCGCTCGCCGCGCCCTATCCCGGCACGGCGCTCTACGAGGAGGCACGGCGCAACGACTGGATCGAGACGGACGCCCTCGTGGACGCAGGCGGCGTGCAGGTCAGCGCGCTGGGCTATCCGCACCTGCCGCGCACGGAGATCTTCCAGTCCGTGGACCTCTTCTACCGGCGCTTCTACTTCCGCCCGCGGAAGATGATCTCGCTGGCGGCAGAGATGGTGCAGGACCGACAGGTCCTGCGCCGGCGGCTCGCCGAGGGGCGGGAGTTCCTCCGCTTCCTGCGTCAGCATCGCAAGACTCGCGGCGCGGGAGGCTCCGGGGCGCCTGAGCTCGGGAAGACGTCGGGTGTGGCCCCGGCCCCGAGGCCCCTCCCGGGCGACGGCGGCTGACATCGGCCGGGGGGAGGCGCGCGGCGTGACGTTCCGGCGAGCGTGGGCGTGGCGAAACCCGGGTGCCCACGCGTGAGAGTGCTGGTGATCGACGCCATCGCCGCCGAGGGGATCGCGTTCCTCACCGAGCGCGGCTTCCGGGTGGACCAGGTGTCGAGCAAGCTGCCCCGGGAGGAGCTGTACGCGAAGATCGCCGGCTACGAGGCGATCATCACCCGCTCCTCCACCACGGTCACGCCGGAGTTCCTCGCCCACGCCCGCCGCCTCCGGATCGTCGGGCGCGCCGGAGTCGGCGTGGACAACATCGATCTCGACGCCTGCTCACGCCAGGGCGTGGTGGTGGCCAACGCCCCCGGCGGCAACGTCGTCTCGGCGGCGGAGCACACCGTGGGCATGCTGCTGGCCCTGGTGCGCAAGATCCCCCAGGCGCACGACGAGCTGAAACACCTCCGCTGGGACCGGGGCATCTACGGCACCGAGCTCTTCCGCAAGACGGCGGGGATCATCGGCCTCGGGAAGGTGGGCTCCCGCGTCGCCGCGCGGCTCCGGGCCTTCGACATGGACGTGCTCGTCTACGACCCGTACATCCCCGAGAGCCGCGCGCGCGACCTGGCCGTGCGGCTGACGGACCTCGGGACGCTCCTCGCCCGCTCCGACATCGTCACGGTTCACGTGCCGCTCACCGACGAGACCGAGAACATGGTCGCGGCGCGCGAGCTCGCCCTCATGAAGCCGGGCGCGCGCCTCGTGAACTGCGCGCGCGGCGGCATCGTCCACGAGGGCGACCTGCTGGCGGCGCTCGAGTCCGGGCACGTGGCCGGCGCCGCCGTGGACGTGTGGACCGAGGAGCCTCCGGTGTCCCCGGTGGTGAAGCGGCTCGTCACGCACCCGCGCGTGGTGGTGACGCCGCACCTGGGCGCCAACACCCACGAGGCGCAGGTCAACGTGGCGGTGGACGTGGCGCGCCAGGTCACGGCCTTCCGGGACGGCGAGCTGGTGGAGCATGCGGTCAACATCCCCATCGGGGACCGGGAGACGATGGCGGAGCAGCGGCCCTTCATCGCGCTGGCGGAGGTCCTGGGCCGGTTCTGCGTGCAGCTCGAGCGCGACAACGTGGAGCGCGTGGAGGTGATGGTGGCGGGGCAGGTGGCCCGCCACGACCCCGCGCTGATCGGCCGCGCGGTGCTGAAGGGGCTCCTCGATCGGGTCACCGCACAGACGGTGAACCTGGTCAACGCGCACCTCGTGGCCCGGGATCGCGGCCTGACCCTGGTGCTGCGCACCGACCAGGCGGGCGGCGCGGGCTACGCCAGCCTGCTCACGGTGACGACCCAGGCCGGCGCGAAGCGCAAGATCATCGCCGGCACCGTCTTCGACGGCATGCCGCGCATCGTCCGGCTCCGCGACCTCGACATCGAGTTCAACCCCGAGGGGCATGTGCTCGTGCTCTCGTACGAGGACCGGCCGGGCATGGTCGGCCGGATCGGCACCATCCTCGGGCGCCACAACGTCAACATCGCCTCCATGCACGTGGGGCGCCGCAGCAAGCGCGGCAACGCCATCGTGGTGCTCCTGCTCGACGAGGATGTCCCTGCCGACGTCGTCGAGGAGGTCGGCAAGGGCGTGGAGGCGGACTTCGCCCGCGTGATCCGGCTCGAGCCGTGACGACGGGCCGGCGCCCGGTTCCGCTGGAAACGCGCCCGTGGGGCGGGTTCTCGACGCTCTGGGAGGGCCCCGGGTACAAGGTCAAGCGTCTCGTGGTGGAGCCGGGCCACCGCTTCAGCCTGCAGAAGCACCGGCGCCGCGCCGAGCACTGGATCGTGGTGGAAGGCAGGCCTCGCGTCACCATCGACGGGCGGGCGCGGCGGCTGAGGCCCCGCCAGTCGGTGACCGTGCCCCGCGGCGCCTGGCACCGCGCCGAGAATCCCGGCCGCGTGCCCGTCGTCATCATCGAGGTGCAACACGGCGCCTATCTCGGCGAGGACGACATCGTCCGCCGTCACGACGATTACGGGCGCAGCGGAGCCCCCTCGGCGCCCCGGCGCGGCGCCTCCCCCGCGGGCTCAGGCACGGCGCCGGCTAGCGGTCCAGTTCGGCGAGGTACTCCTTGACGCGCCGAGCGTCGGGAGCGTCGGGCCTGAGCGCCAGGTACCGCTGAAAGGCCTCGCGGGCCCTGGCGATCTCCCGCGTCTGGTAGTAGAGGTAGCCGAGCTGCCTGAAGGGATCGGGGTAGGCGGGATCCAGCCCGGCGGCCCGCTGGTAGGCCTCCCGCGCCTGGCCGACCAGCGGGGGCCGCTCCTCCGGCCGCCTCGCGCGCTGGGCCTGGAGGCGGTAGAGATCTCCGTAGTAGAGGTGCGTCACCGGGTCCCTCGGGGCCAGGGCGACCGCGCGGTCGAGCTGGGCCCGGGCCAGGCCGAAGCGGCCGGCGCGGATGTCGAGGGCCGCGTTCTCCCGCACCACCACCCGCGTCCGGAGCGGGAACTCCTCCGTGTCGTGGGTCAGCCGGCTGGCGTCCAGCCCGGCGTACCGCGTCCGCAGCAGCTCCCGCGTGGTCGCGATGCGCTCCTCGAGCTGGGGATGGTTGCCGAAGAGGAAGGTCTCGAGCCGCCCGCTGTCGCCGTGGTCCCGCTTCAGGAGCTCGAAGACGCGCGGGGCCTCGCCCGGATCGTAGCCGGCCCGAACCATGCGCTCCATGCCCTCGAGATCAGCTTCCCGCTCGAGGTCCCGCCCGTAGCCGTTCACGGCGGCGAGGAAGGCGAGCGGGAGCCCCTTGTTCCGCGCGTCCCGGTTGAACTTGAGGGCGTGGCGGCTGGTGACGTGGGTGAGCTCGTGGCCGAGGATGGCGGCCAGCTGGGCCTCGTTCTCGACCCGCGCCAGGAGCCCCGTGTGCAGGTACACCTTGCCGTTCGGCATGGCAAAGGCGTTGAGCGCGGGATCACGGAAGACGGCGACGCGGATCGGCGGGGCGCCCGCCGTCTGGATCTCGGCCGGGACGAGCCGGGCCGCCAGCCCCGAGAGATACTCCTCCAGCAGCGGGTCCTCGTAGATCTTTCCGGCCTTGACGAGCTTCTCCTCCTCCGTCTCGGCCTGGTTCCACATGGCGCGCTCGTCGGCCTCGGGGCGGAATGGCTGCCCCTGGTAACCCATGGGCGGCACAGCCCTCGAGGCGCAGCCCCCGAGGAGCGAGACGAGGACGACCCACGCCAAAAGCTTGGCGCCTGCTCCCCACCGGCTGTAGGATGAGCGCCAGGAGGGACCACTCATGCGGCGTTTCCTCGTTCTCCTGGCGATCGTGCTGACCCTCGCGGCCTGCGCGTCGTCACCACCCCGGGCGCAGCGCAGCGAGTTCGAGGACATCCCGGTCCCGAAGGGCCTCACGCTGGACCACAACAAGTCCACCATCATCGAGTCCCCGGCGGTGAAGGCTGCACGACTCTTCTACAAGGGGCGCATCGAGCCGGACAGCCTCGGGATGGCCTTCAGGACGACGCTGGAAGCCAATGGCTGGCGCCATCTGTCCTCCACCACGTCCTCGGGCAAGGGTACCACGCAGGTGTACGAGAAGGCCGGCAACTCGCTCCAGGTGCTCATCTACGAGGGAATGTTCTGGTACACGTGGGTGGAACTGTCGGCGACCCGCGTCGTCGGTGGCACCAGCCAGCCACCGAAGTAGCGCGCTCCCCGCCCGTTCTGCCGGCCGGCGCCGCCCCGGGCGCCAGCGGCGTCACGCTCTTCCGACGAGCCCGCGGACCAGCCGCGCCAGCTTGTCGAGACCCGCCGCCTGCTTCCCCCTGAGGTGCACCCGCACGATGCGCCGCCGCGCCTCGGCCAGCGCCTGGAGATCGCCGAGCGCCTGGGCGGCCTTGAGCGTGGAGAAGCCGTAGCCCGCGCCCGGGATGGCGAGGTCCTCGGTGTCGTCCCCCGTGATCTGCAGGAACACCCCCGTGGCCGGCCCGCCCTTGTGGAGCTGTCCCGTGGAGTGGAGGTAGCGCGGGCCATAGGCGATCGTCGTCGCGATGCGCAGGCCGTCGCGGAGCAGCGCACGCATCTCCTGGAGGCGAGCCCAGGTTTCTGGCTGGGGCGTGAGGTAGGCCTGGATCGCCAGGTAGTCACCCGGCCGGGTCTCCGTCAGATGGGCCCGGAGCCCCTCGGCGACGGAGGACGCGCGCCTCTCGCCCGCCGTCATCAGGGCGATCCCGTCCTCGTCCCCGACGGCGCGCCACTCGGGGAGCTTGCGCGACTTCCTCCACGCCGCCAGGAGCGCCGCCGTCTTCTCCTTCGCCGCGGCCACGTCGGGCTCGTCGAAGGGGTTGACCTCGAGCACGGCGCCCGCCGCCGCCGCTGCCAGCTCCCAGCGGAAGAACTCGGCGCCGAGATCCAGCGCATCCTTGAGAGGGAGGCGGATCACCGGGTGCCCGGCCTCGCCGAGCCGGTCCAGCGCCGCGTCGTGGGTCGTGTCTCCCTCGAGCAGCAAGGCCACGAAGACGCGGTCGGCCCCGTAGACCTCCGGCGGCCCCAGCGGCTCGCCGTCCACCGGCACCACGCCCTTGCCGCCCTTGCCCAGGGACTCGGCCAGGAGCTGCTCGATCCACGAGCCCAGCGCGCGGATCCGCTCCGAGACGACGAGCGTGACCTTGTCCCGGCCGCTGCGGGCCAGTCCCCCCAGGGCGGCGCCGAGACGCACGCCGGGATTGTCCGCCGGCCCCACGTCGGTGCCGCAGGCCTCCAGCATGCTCTGGGCCCGCTCGAGCAGGGACCTGATGTCCACGCCGATGAGGGCTGCCGGCACCAGGCCGAAGAAGGTGAGGGCGGAGTAGCGGCCCCCGATCGTCGCCGGGTTGAGAAAGGTGCGCCGGAACCCCCTCTCCGCGGCCAGCTTCTCCAGCGGGGTCCCTGCGTCGGTGACGGCGACGAACTGCACGCCGGGCTTGGGGGGCTTGCCCGCCTCCACGAGGCCGCGGAAGAACGCGTAGAGCGACATCGTCTCCGTGGTGGTGCCGGACTTGGTCGAGACCACGAAGAGGCTGCGGCTCACGTTGATCCGATCGAGGACGCGCCTGACGGCGCCCGGATCGGTGGAGTCGAGCATGAGGAGATCGGGGAAGCCCATCTTGGGGCCGAAGGTGGTGTTGAAGACCTCGGTGGAGAGCGACGAGCCGCCCATGCCGAGAAGGACGATGTGGGTGAACTGCACCCGGCGGATCTCGTCGGCGAAGGTCTTCAGGTCCTCGGCGTGCATCCGCATGATGGAGGGCGCGGTGAGCCAGCCCAGGCGGTTACGGATGTCCATCACGTCGCCCGGCCACAGCGTGCCGTCCTTGATCCAGATGCGGCCGTGGAAGTCCTGTGCGTCGAGGATCTCCAGCGCCTCGCGCACCGGCGGGAGCGTGAACGGATCCGCCGCCACGCGACGCGGGGCCGGCGGTGGCGCCGGCGCGGCGGCGGGCGATGAGGGTCTCGCCTCGACCGTCCGCACGGTCGCCGGGCCGGGTGGGGCGGCCGCAGCGTGTGGCTCGTGCGCCCGCTGCCGGGGCTCCTGGGGCTTCCATTCGAGGGAGGCCGCCCGGATCTCCCGGGGGTCGCCTCCTGCGACCTCCAGCGTCTCGTCGTCCAGCGAGATGATTCCCTCGCGCTTACCGGTGGGCGCCTCGTCCTCCTCGCCCACGCCCGCCGCCTGGCGGATGAGCTCCGCGGCGCGCGCGGCCAGCGTCTCCGACGGGCGCGGCGGCTCGGCCGGTGGCGTCGCGGCAGGCGACCCGGCGTCGCCAGGAGGCGCGGGTGCAGGGGCAGGGGCGCGCCCCGGCGGCGGACCCGCGGGTGGCCCAGGTGCGATCGCAGACGGCACCGGCGTCACGGGCGCGGCCATGGGAGCCACGGGCTCGGGCCTCGGCGGCGCCGGGGGCGGTGGTGCAGCCGGGGCCGGAGGAATGGGCGCCGCGGCGATCGGGCTCGGGCGTAACGCTCCTGCGCCTCTCTCGGGCGCGGGCAGCGCGCCCTCGAGCTTGGCGATCTTGCCGAGCCGCCGTACGTGACGCTCCTCCCCCGAGAAGTGGGCCGCGAGCCACGCGCGGGTCACTTCCAGCGCCGTCGCCTCGTCGAGGCCGCGCGCGCCCAGGCAGAGCACGTTCGCGTCGTCGTCCTCGCGGCTCTGGCGTGCGGTGAAGGCGTCGTGGCAGAGCGCGGCACGGATCCCGCGCAGCTTGTTGGCGGCGATGGAGGCGCCCACGCCGCTGCCGCAGACGAGGACACCGACCTCCACGAATCCGCGCAGCACGGCCTGTCCCACCGCCCGGGCGAAGTCGGGGTAGTCCACCGGCTCGTCGGAGAAGGTCCCGAGGTCGAGGACGTCGTGACCGTCCGCCTCGAGGGCCGCGGCGACGGGCCCTTTGAGCGCGAAGCCGGCGTGGTCGCAGCCGACAGCGATGCGCATGGCTCCTGGCCTCCAGTGCTGGCCTATTCTCTCAGGAGACGGGAGGGCCCACAACGTTCTCGTGGAGACGGCGCCGGCCGCCGCGGGGCCCCGCCCCGGTCATGGCCAGCGCGAGCAGATGCGCTATATTCGACGAGGCGGGGCCCGGACGGCGCACGGAGATTCCGCCGCCGCCCGCCGGAACCGATTCCCGTTCACGCGAGATGAAGGACGGCCACATGGCAGACACGGAGTGGGAGCTGCTTACCGTGCGCGGGCTCGCGGGGACCGATGAGCAGGCCTCCGAGTTCGTGGGCACCTTCGTCATCCACCGGAAGGGGAGCAGCGAGCCCGTGGAGAGCGTCACGGTGCGCGTCAGGCGCAGCGTGCTGGAGGAGCTGGAGACGACGCTCCGGCGCCTGCTCGCCCGCTCCACCCCCTTCGGCCCGCGATGAGGGCCGCGGGCGAGCCGCTCGCCGCGCAGCTGAGCGGCGCCGGGGGCCGGGGCGTCGACCGCCGGGCGTGAGCGCATCTGGCGAGAAGACCCTCTGCTGGACCCTCCTGGGGCTTGCCCTCGTCCTCTCGGTGCGCGCCGCCGGTGACCAGTGGCAGCTCACGGGACGCACCGTGCCCGGCTTCGGCGTGATGGACAATCTCCTCGTGGCCGTGGGCGGGATGGAGACGCGCGGTCTCATTCCCTTCGACCTCGTGCGCGCCGTCAACGGCCAGCTCCTGACCTCGGGGCGGCAGCTCCAGGAGGAGGTGGGCCGGCACCCGCCGGGCACCACCTTCCGGTACCTCGTGAGCCGGCGCGGCGCCCTCGTCGAGATGGACGTCCCCAGCCAGCGCATGGCCCCGGACGGTTTCCATTCCTACGCAGTGGAGGGCCTCGCGCCGTCGCTGCTCTTCCTGCTCCTGGGTGCCGCGGTGCTCTGGCTCAAGCCCGCAGCGCCCGACACCCGCCTGTTCCTGGCCCTGTGCCTGGTCTGGTGGGGCATGACGGGGCTCTACGCGGACGCCCACCTGACCTACCGGTTCTCGGCGCTGTTCCTCACCGCCTGGACGCTCTCACCCGCGGTGTTCATCCACCTGGCGCTCACCTTCCCCCAGCGCCGCCGCATTCTCGGCCGCTGGCCGCGCCTGGTCTGGGCGCCCTATCTGCTGTCCGCCGTCATCGCGGTGCCACTCCAGGGCTTCCTGCCCATGCCCCCGGCCCGGTGGGCGGCCGTCCCGGCCGTCGGAGCGGCCTACTGGGGGATCGCGCTCCTGCTCCTCGTCGCGGCGCTGGCCAGGACGAGCCTCGCCGGCGTCACGCCTCTGGTGCGACAGCGGGCGCGGGTGCTGATGTTCGGCTTCGCTGCGGGGCAGCTCGCGCCGGTGCTCGCGACGGCCAGCGAGGCCATCTTCCGGATCAGCGTGCCGTACCTCAGCGAGATCTGGCGGCTGAACCTCCTCTTCCCCGTGGCGGTGGCCTATGCCATGGTGCGCTACGACCTCTTCGACGTCCGCGGAGCGCTCCGGACAGGGACGGTGTATGCCGTCATCACGGGCCTGGTGGCCCTCGCCTACGCCGGCGCCATCACCCTCGTCAATCTCGCCTTCTCGGCGCTGGGCACCGGGGGCTCGCGCCTCGTCTCGGCCGCCGTGGTGGCCGTGGCCGTGGTGGCGCTCCTCGATCCAGTGCGCCGGCGCACTCAGTCCACTGTGGACCGGGTCTTCTTCCGCCAGCAGCTCGATGTCCAGGAATCCATCGAGCGCCTCACCGAGGCGCTCTCCACGGAGCTGGATCTCGAGCGCATCGCCCGGCTCATCGCGGCCACCCTGGACGCGGCCTTCCATCCGGTGCGGCAGACGCTCTTGCTCCTGGACGAGACGAGCGCGCAGTACCACGACGTGCGGGGCCAGCAGGCCCCGGTGCCCGCGAGCTCCGCGCTTCCGGCCTGTCTGGCCGCGCGGCCCATGCCGCTCACGCGCCAGCGCTTCGAGGCCGATCCCGAGCTGGCCGGATGGTGCGCCGCTGGTGTCCCCTGGATGGAGGCCCTCGGCGCCGAGGTGGCCGTGCCGGTGCCCTTCCAGGGGCGCGTGACGGGGCTCCTCGCGCTGGGGCCGAAGCGGTCCGGCGCGGCGTGGAGCGCGACCGACCTCAGGCTCCTCAGGGTGCTCGCGACCCAGGGCGCCGTGGCGCTGGAGAACGCCCGCGCCTACACGGCCCTCGAGCGGGCCAACGCCGAGCTCCAGTCAGCCCTGCGGCGCGTCGAGGTCCTGGAGTCCATCCGGGCGAGCCTCTCGAAGTTCGTACCGCGGCGCGTGCAGGAGCTGATCGAGCAGGCGCCCGAGGCCCCCGCGCTGACCAAGCGCGAGGTGGACGTGTCCGTGCTCTTCGTCGACATCGCCGGCTACACGCGGCTCAGCGAGCGCTTCGACCTGGAGCAGGTCAACCGGCTGGTGGAGCGTTACTTCGGCTCCTTCCTGGACGAGATCCTCCGCCACGGCGGCGATGTCAGCGAGACGGCGGGCGACGGGCTGATGGTGATCTTCCAGGACGCCGAGCCGCGGCGCCACGCCCGGGCCGCGGTGCTCACCGCCCAGGGCGTGATCCGGCGTTCTCAGGAGATCAACGTCGAGGTCACGGGGGTGAGCGAGCCGATCCGTCTCCACGTCGGGGTGAACTCGGGGATCGCCGCAGTGGGGGCGACCAAGATCGAGGGCAAGGCCGGGACGCGCTGGGTGTACACCGCCTCCGGCCCCGTCACCAACATCGCGGCGCGGCTGGCGGGGCTGGGGGAAGGTGAAGGCGTGTTCATCGGCGCCGAGACGGCGGGCCGGCTCGACGGCGAGTTCCTCCTGGAGGATCTGGGGGAGCAGCGCTTGAGGAACGTCGAGGAGGCGGTGCGGGTCTTCCGCCTCGCCGTCTAGGGGGTCAGGTCTTGCATTCCGACATCGGCAGGGATGCCATCCTGCATGCGGACATCGGTCACGGCACCGATCATCGTGTAACGCCGGGAGCGCAGCAGCGGTGGGGGGCACGTGTCATATTGCAAGACCTGACCCCCGCCGGGGCGCCAGCGCGAGCAGGGCGAGGGCGGCCAGGAGCAGCGCCGCGCCCGCGGAGCCGGCCAGACCGAGACGCTCGCCGAACCACAGGACCCCGAGCGCCGCCGCGGTGAGCGGTTCGAGCAGCGTGGCGATGCCGGCCGCCGTGGCGGGGACGCGCGCGAGGCCTGTCGTGAAGAGGGTGTACGAGAGCGCCGTCGGGCCGAGGCCGAGGTAGACGAGGAGCGGCCACCCCGCGGCGATGGGCGCCCAGACAGCGCGCTCCGCCAGCAGCGCGGGAGAGAGCAGCAGCGCCGCCAGCGTGAACGTCGCGGCGGCCTGGGGCAGGGGCGCCATGCGGGCCAGAAGGCGCTTGGCCGCCACGGCGTAGACGGCGTAAGATAGCCCCGCGCCCAGCGCCAGCAGCGCCCCCAGACCGAAGCCACCGGCGACCTCCCCGAGCCCTCGCGGTCCCACGACGAGGAGGGCGGTGCCGCTGACGGCCAAGGCGAGGGACAGGCCCACGCCCGCGGTGAGTCGCTCGCCGAGGACAGCCCTGGCCAGGAGCGCGATCATGAGCGGGGCCGAGCAGATCGCCAGCAGTGCCGCGACGGCCACTCCCGTGAGCGTGACGGCGCGGAAGTAGCACACCTGGTAGGCGGCCATGGCGGCGCCGAGGGCCAGGCACGAGGCGGTGTCGACGGCGGTCCATGGCCGTGGCCCCCGCCCGGCGCGGCGAGCCCGCGTGAGCCAGGCGGCCGCCAGGAGGCAGGGCGCGGCCACCGCGAGCCGCGCCCAGCCTACTAGGAGCGGGCCCGCCGCCGCCTCCCGGGTGAGCAGCGTCATCGTCGCTCCGGTGGTGCCCCACGAGACGGCGGCCAGGCAGATGAGCAGAAGCCCGACGAGCATCGCCCGACGAGTATACGGGAGGATGGCGCATGCGGTGGATTGACCTGGCGCACGCGTACCACGAGGGCATGACCTATCAGAAGATGGTGGGACCCGCCTGCATCGAGACGGTGTGGCAGGTGGGGCGCGAGCCCTTCAACATCCAGCGGCTGACCGTTGCCTCTCACCAGGGTACTCACGTGGACGCCCCGCTGCACTTCATCCCCGGCGGCCGCACCATCGACACCTACGCGCTGAACGACCTGGCGGGCCCGGCCGCCATCCTTCCGCTCGATTTGGCGCCCAACGAGTCCGTCTCGGTCCGCCAGCTCGAGGGCGCTGGGGTGGCGGTGGAGCCCGGCGATCTCGTCTTCCTCGCCACCGGCTGGGACCGCCATTTCTCCACCGACGCCTACCACACCCATCCGCACCTATCGCTCGAGGCGGCGGACTGGCTGCGCCAGCGCCGCGTGAGGATGGTCGGGGTGGATTGCTTCTCGGCCGACCTCGCGGCGCCGCTGAGGCCCCCGGACTTCGGATGGCCCGTGCACCACCTGCTGCTCGGCGCGGGGATCCTCATCGCCGAGAACGTGGCCAACCTCACCGCCATCGCCGGCCGGCGGCTCACCGTCGGCGCCTTCCCGCTCCGGGTACGGGGGGGAGACGGCGCGCCGGCCCGCATCTTCGCCATGGAGGAATGACGTGGACGCTGTGGGGTTCATCGGGCTGGGGCGGATGGGAGGGCCGATGGCCGGGCGCCTGCTGGCCAGCGGCCAGCGGCTGGTGGTCCACGACGTCCGCCCCGAATCGGCCGCGCCACTGGTGGATCGCGGCGCGGTGTGGGGCGTCTCGCCGCGGGCGGTCGCCGAGCGGGCGACGACGGTCATCACCATCGTGCCCTCCTCGGCCGAGGTGCGCGCGGTGTTCGCTGGCCCCGGCGGCCTGCTGGAGGCGCTGGGCCCGGGCCACCTCGCCGTGGAAATGACCTCCGCCGATCCGTCGGCCACGCGCGAGGTGGCCGCGCAGGTCGTCGCGCGCGGCGCCGCGCTCATCGACGCGCCGGTATCGGGGGGTGTGCGCGGCGCCGAGGCCGGCACGCTGTCCATCATGGTGGGGGGCGACGCCGAGCACCTGGCGCGCGCCCGCCCGCTGCTGGACGCCATGGGCCAGCGGATCTTCCACGTGGGCCCCGTGAGCACCGGGCATGCCATGAAGCTCGTGAACAATGCCTGCTCGGCGGCGGCGCTCGTGATGACGGCGGAGGCCGTGGCGGCCGCGGCCAGGGCTGGCATCGATCCGGCGCGGGCCGTGGAGATCATCCAGGCCTCCACCGGGCGTTCCAACGCGACCGAGACCAAGTTCCCCCGCTTCATCCTGAACGGGGCCTTCGACGCCGGCTTCGCCATTCGCCTCATGGTCAAGGATCTGGATGGCTACACGCGACTGGCGCGGGAGACGGGCGTCCCGTCGCTCCTGGGCGCAGCGGCCGCCGAGGTGTTCCGCATCGCGCTGGCGCGTGGCATGGGCGAGCTGGACCATACCGCCGTCGTGCGCCTCATCGAGGAGTGGACCGGTACCGACCTGAGATCCCGCGCGGGTGGGCAGCCATGACGCGCGTCGGCGTCGTCTGCGCGTTCCTCAAGCCCTCGGCCGCGGAGGCCCCCGTATAGGAGATCGCCATGCAGGAGAAGCTGAAGGTGGGGGCGGCGCAGATCGCGCCGCGCTTCCTCGACAAGGCCGGCACCATCAAGAAGATCGGCCAGACCATGGAGGAGGCTGGCCGGCTCGGGCTCGATCTCCTGGTCTTCCCCGAGACCTTCCTCTCGGCCTATCCCTACTGGCGGGGTGCCGTCTCGGTGCGCAGGGAGACCGAGCTCACGGCGGCCATGCAGCGCGAGAGCGTGCGCATCCCGTCCGCCGACACCGAGGAGCTCTGCGAGATGGCGCGCCGGGCGCGGGTGAACTGCGTCATCGGGCTCAACGAGCAGGACGACCGTCCCGGCAGCATGACCATGTACAACGCGCTTCTCGTCATCTCTCGCGACGGCCGGGTGGCGGGCCGGCACCGGAAGCTCATGCCCACGCACTCCGAGCGCGTGTACTGGGGCATGGGGGATGCGCGCGACGTCCGTACCTTCGACCTCGACATCGGGCGGCTGGGCGGGCTCATCTGCTACGAGCACCACATGACGCTCCTGCGGGCGGCCATGGCCATCAAGGGTGAGGAACTGCACGTCGCCGTCTGGCCCGGCTGGTGGAGCATGGACGGTCACCTGGGCGCGAAGAAGGCCGATCCGGCCTCCCGGGGATGCGACGTGGAGTTCGCGATCCGCGAGTATGCGCTCGAGAATTCCACCTTCGTCGCCTCCTCCTCGTGGTACCTGCCACCCTCGGACGTCCCGCCGGATCTCCAGGAGGTCATGAAGTACAATCTCGCTGTTGGCGGCTCCTGCATCGTCAACCCGAGCGGCCAGTGGGTGCGCGAGCCTGTCTTCAGCCAGGAGACCATCGTGTGGGCGGAGATCGACCAGGAGGACCGGCGACTCGCGAAGGCCTACTTCGACTCGGTGGGGCACTACTCCCGCTTCGACGTGCTCCAGCTCCTGATCCGCGACGAGGGGTGGGAGCCCACGGCCCGGCCGGAGCCGCGGCCCCGCGATCTGCGCGCGGCGGCCGACCGCTTCGAGGTGAGGCTCGACCGGCTCGAGGCCATGGTGGAGCGCCTGCTCAGGGGCGAGTAGCCGGGAATCGCGGATGAGCCGTCGCCTCAAGATCCTCGTCGCTGTCGCGGCCGCGGGGGTGCTCGTGTCCGCCGTCGGGCTCTGGGCGCTGCCGGAGATCGTGCGCCGGGTCGCCCTCGACCAGATCCCCAAGCTCACCGGCCGGGCCGCCGGCATCGAGGACGTGGACCTCAACCTCTTTACGGGGCGCGTCGCGATCAAGCGGTTCCGCCTCGCCGAGCGGGAGGGGCCCGAGGCCTTCGTGGAGCTGGACCGGCTCGACCTTGGGATCTCGCTGTTCGCCCTGCTCGCGTCCGAGATCCGCATCACCGAACTGGGCTTGACGGCCCCCACCCTGCGTCTCACGCGCACGGGGCCCGCAGAGTTCAACTTCTCCGACATCCTCGCCCGGTTCGCGACGGAGAAGAAGGAGAAGCCGCCCAGTCGGTGGACCGTGACGCTTGACCGCCTGGCCCTCGCGGGCGGCCGGCTCATCGTCGAGGACCGGGCGGTGTCGCCGGCCGCCGACTGGTCCATCCAGGACCTGGGCATCGACGCCTCGGGCCTCACCACCCGGATCGGCGCCGAGCCGGGCCGGCTGGGCCTTCGCGCCAGCCTCGGCAAGGCCACCGTGGAGGTGGCCGCGGACTCCGTGCGCCTGGCTCCGGTGGGAGCCACCGCGCGCATCTCGCTGAAGGGTTTCGATCTCACGCGCGGGCGGCCCTACCTGACACCCACGCTTCCGGTCTCGGCCGAGGCCGGCATGCTGACGCTGGCGCTCACGGGGAGGATCGAGCGCGACGGGGATGCGGCCAGGGTGCTGGTGGGCCCGGGCAGCGTGACGCTCGAGGCAGTGGTGGTGCGGCAGCGCGATGCCAGGGGCCTGGCGGGAGCCATAGATCGCCTCACCGTGGAGGTCAAGGAGGCGGACCTCTTCGCGGGCACGCTCGCGGGTGCGGCCGTGACGCTCGAGGGGCTGGCGGTGACGCGCGGCGGGGAGAGCACACCCTCGGTGAAGCTGCCCCGGCTTGCCGTGGCGGTGAAGGAGGCGAACCTGGCCTCGCGCGCGGCCACGGTGTCGAGCGTGGAGGTGGAGGGGCTCGACCTCACGGCGGTGCGCGACCGTGACGGCACGCTCGATCTCCTCACGGCTCTGGAGGCCGGGCGCGCCCGCGACGGGGAGCAGTCGCCCGCTTCCGGGGAGGCGCCCGTTCCGACAGGGGCCGCGGCGCCCAGCGGCGGGGTGCCGAAGGTGAGAGTCGAGCGGTTGAGCGTGAAGTCCTCGCGGGTCGCGCTGACGGACGAGACCGTGTCCCCAACGCGGCAGTGGCGGCTCGAGGGGCTCACGGTGGATGGAGCGGGCATCTCCACGGCGGCCGAGGATCCCCCGGGCAAGCTCACCGCGAAGAGCCAGATCGTCACGGCTCCCGGCTCGGGCCCGCCGGCGAGCCTGAGCGCGACGGTCGACCCGGTGCGGCTCGCGCCACTGGGGGCGACCGCGCGGGTGGTGCTCACCGGGCTCGACGTGACCACCGTCGTGGCGTACGTCCCCGAGACGGTGCCGGCGCTGCCAGCCCGAGGCGGTCTCGCGGCCGACCTGACCGCAGTGCTGGAGACGAAGGGGAGCGGGCTCGCCCGCGCCACGGCCTCCGGGAGTGTGCGGCTGGCAGGCCTGGACCTCGTCCAGCGCGGGGCGCAGGCGCCGTTCCTGTCCGTCCCGCAGCTCGCGCTGACGATCAAGCGGGCCGACGCCGTGTCCCGCCGGCTGGATCTCGGGACCATCCGGATCGAGGCGCCGCAGGTACGGGCGATCCGCGGCCCCGACGGCCAGATCGACCTGCTCGCGCTCGCGGGGCGGCCGGCGGAGGCCAGGGGAGCCTCCGCGGCGCCGATCAGCGCGCCTGCGACGCCTGCGCCTCCAGGAAGGCCGGCGCCGAAGGGCCCAGGGCCCTCCGCCCCCGCGTCGGCCTGGCGTCTGAGCCTGGACCGTCTGGCGCTGGACAAGGGGACGGTCAGCTTCGAGGACCGGGCCGTGTCGCCCGTCACCACGCTGCCGCTGACCGATGTCGCCGTCACGGTCGAGAACTTCACCTGGCCATCCGCGGGGCCGGCCACGCTGAGCGCCGCGATGACGATGCCCGGCGGTGGGAGCACGGACGTCAAGGCCACGGTGGTGGTCGCGCCGCTCGACGCCAGGATCGTGCTCTCCACCACGGATGCGCCCATCGAGCCCTACGGGGCCTACTTCCCGTTCGCGGCGCGCTTTACCGGGCTGTTCAGCGGCGACAGCGTCAACGAGATCAAGATGGAGGACGGCAAGCTCCGGGCGGCCTCGCGGGGCAATGCCCAGGCCCGTGATATCGAGGTCCGGGATCCCGGCGCCCCGACGCCCGTGGCACGCGTCAAGAGCTTCGAGATCCGCGGGATCGACTTCTCCTGGCCCAACTACGCTCTCGTGGACCGGGTGACGCTCACGCGCCCCGAGATCCGCGTGGAACGGGACCATGACGGCAACTTCGACCTGCGCCGTCTCTTCGCGGTGAAGACTCCCACGGGCGCCGCTGCGCCCCCGCCCACGACTCCGTCGCCAGCGCCGGGCGCCGCTCCGGCCCCGGCCACCGCCAAGGAGGCGTCCGGGGGGGGACTCCTCCAGACGATGGTCCTCGACTTCAGCGAGATCGTGGTCGCCGAAGGCTCCGCGCGCTTCCTTGACCGCAGCACCACGCCCGCCTTCTCGGAGGACATCAGCCGCCTGACGCTCACCATCCGGGATCTCTCCAACACCCTCGGCCGAAAGCACACCACCATGACGGCTCAGGCCCTCGTCGGAGGCGATGCCGCGCTCGACATGCATGGGGATCTCTCGGGCATCGGCGAATCGCTCCGCGCCGATCTCGTG
>JACPIQ010000134.1 GCA_016188005.1 Candidatus Rokuibacteriota bacterium
CCCGAGCCAGCGCGGCGGCTGGCGGTGGGCTTTGACTTGCTCCCGACTCCGTAGTAACTACGCTCCTCGGGCGAGAATCGCGCGTGATTTCAGCCCGTTTCCCGAAGCGCCCACCAGCTCCGGGGTAAACTCACGCTAGGCGGCGGGGGAGCGGGTGAGCGTGTCCGCCGCGGGCTGCCGCCGGACCCCCGTGCGCGGCAGCATGCGGAGCACCACGGGCAGCACCACCAGCGAGGCCAGCAGCCCGCAGGCCGACCCGAGGGTGAGGAGCAGGCCGAGGCCGAAGATCCCCTGGTGGCGGGCCATCATCAGGCTGCCGAAGCCCACGATGGTGGTGAGCCCGTTGAGCGCCACCGCCATCACCGTGCTCCGCGCCACCAGCGGGCCCCCGTGCTCCCGGCCTTCCAGGTAGCGCATCACGATGTTCAGCCCGAACTCCGCCGAGGTCCCGATGATCAGCGGGAGCCCCCACACGTTGGCCATGGTGAACTTGAGGTCGAAGACCCACATGAGGCCCAGGGTCCAGAGCAGCCCGAGGCCCAGCGGCAGCAGGGCCAGCAGGGTCAGGCGCACCCGCCGGATCATCCAGAACGTGAGCCCGCCCACCAGGATGAAGGCGTAGGCCGTCCCCTGGACGTAGGCCCGTTCCATGAGCCGGATGGCCTCGTAGGTGATGATGGGCGCGCCGGTCACGTCCGGGTCCACCGACCTGAGCTCGGTGACGAACTGCTCCGCGCCCGCGCGCTCCCAGATGTCCACCTTGGGGTGGACCTGCAGGAGGAAGCGCCCGCTGTTGCCGACGAACTTCCGGCGCAGCTCGTCGGGCAGGTCGGTCAGCTCCACCGGCCGGGGCCGGAGGTTCCGCTGGAGCATGTGGAACTTGGCCACGAAGTCGCGGTAGAGCTGCGCCTGCAGGTGGGTGAGCGCCGGCTCGGCCAGCTCCCGGTCCGCCGAGGCGAGCTGGCTCAGCAGCGCCCCCGTCTGCTCCCGCAGCTGGCGGACCTCCTTCGGGAGCCGGTCGCCCGCCTCGCTTGCCGCCAGGTCCAGGCGGCGCTTGAGATCGCGCACGGCCTGGGTCAGCCGGTCGACGTCCACCGCGCTGGACCGCGCCACCTTCACCGGCGCCACCAGCGGGGCGAAGCTCTTGATGAGGGCGGTCTTCTCCCGCTGCTCCTCCGGGATCAGGTGGAGCACGGAGTCCACCTCGGAGACGGACGGGAGCCGCTCGAAGGCCTCCTGCTTCCGCCTGAGCTCCTCGAGGGAGCCGGCCGAGGCCAGCCCGTTGAAGCCGGAGCGCCCGGTCGTGGCGAGGATCCGCTTCTCCCACGCCACGGATTCCGTCCCCTTGGCCTGGAGATTGAGCATGTTGTAGTCGAAGCCGACGGACGGCAGCGCCCAGACGGAGGCGGCCGTGAGCGCGCCGGCCGCCACGAGGATGGTGACCGGAAAACGGGTGAGGCGCTCGAGAATCGGCACACGGATGCGCTCGAGCTCGTGGGCGCGCGGCTTCTGGTCCCGCGGGCGGGCGGCATGGTGCCGGTCAATCAGGACGAGGAGCGCCGGGAAGAAGGTCATCATGCTGACCCAGGCCAGCAGGATCGAGCTGCCCGCGATGAAGCCCAGCTCCTGGATCCCCCGGAAATCCGTGAGCCCGAGCACGTAGAAAGTCCCGCCCGCCGTGAGCGCCCCGAGGAGCATCCCGGGGCCGGTGCGGGCCGCGGTGAGCTCCAGCGCCTCCTTCAAGTTCCGGCCCAGGAAGATCTCCTCCTCGTAGCGGAAGAGGAAGTAGATCCCGTAGTCGATGCCGATGCCGACCACGATGGAGATGAACATCACGGAGAAGATCGTGAGGTGGCCGACCGTGAGCGTGACGACGCCCATGGCCCAGGCCAGGCTCACGGCGAGCACAACCAGCATCAGGAGCGGCTTCCCCACGCGCCAGAACGCGAGCGTCATCACCAGGAGTGTCAGCGCGAACGCAAGGACGGTGGCGACCTGGCTGTCCTGGAAGGCCGCCGACATCTCGTCGTTGGAGAGCACGGGGGCTCCCGTCACGCCCGCCTGCACGGAGGGGAAGACCGGGCGGAGGCGATCGATCACGCTCCGGATCGTGTCGATGGCCCGCTGATCCCCGACGAAACTGCCCTTCTGTCCCTCGGGGGTCTCGACGAGCACGAAGAGCAGGCTCTTGTCATCGGAGCGGAAGTAGCCGGCATCCGCCGGCGCCTCCCCGCCGAACGAGAAGAGCGTCCCCCAGGGGGAGCGGTAGGGCATCGGGCGGTCGAGCCGGGTCGCGATCTGCTCCAGCAGGACACGGAGGAACCGCGTGTCGGTGGGCTGGTTGTCCGACAGGCCCAGGTCGAAGATGTTCGTGATGAACGCCGCAGCAAGCTGCCTGTTCACCCCTTCCACGAGCTGGGCAAGGCTCGGATCGGCGGCGAAGCTTTCCATGAACTCCTGGTGATCGAAGATCTTGTCGCGGATCTCGCGCAGCTTGGCCGTGGACAGGTAGAGGAGCTGGCGCCCCTCGAAACGCTTCGGGTCGATGCGGTAGGAGGCGCGAGGGAACTGGACCGGGGAGTGGCGGAGCTCCTGGACGAGGCGGCTCGCATAGTCCTTCGCCGCCTCGAACGAGCGCGTCTCGACGACGACGACGATGTCCTCCAGCTCGCCGAACTCCCGGCTGTACTCCACGTAACGGAGGACGTAGCCGGCGTTCTTGGGCAGGACGTCGCGCCCGGAGGTCTTGAAGCGCAGGCCCTGGACCGTGACCGCCGCACCCAGCAGCGCCAGAAGCAGGGACAGCGCGACCGTCAGGACCGGGCGCCGGCAGGACACCCGAACCAGGCTGCGCAGCAGGCGGCCAGTTCTCGAGATCGCGATCATGGGAAGGGACACGCAGAACGCCTCAAGTCTACCACCGGGGTCCGCCAGCGGCGACACGTGGCGGAGGGGAGTCCCGGGCTCCCCGGGGCCGCGGGGCTACTCGTCGCCGGCGATGAACTGCTCGAGGCGCGCCCGGGCCTCCTCGTCCGACCACTGCCGGGGCGGGGACTTCATCAGGTAGGCGGACGGGGCGAGGAGGGCCCCCTTGAGGCCCCGGTCCATGGCGATCTTGCAGCAGCGGATGGCGTCGATCACGACGCCGGCCGAGTTTGGCGAGTCCCAGACCTCGAGCTTGAGCTCGATGTTGATCGGCTGGTCCCCGAAGCCGCGCCCCTCGATCCGGATGTGCGCCCACTTCCGGTCGGCGAGCCACGGCACGTAGTCGCTGGGGCCGATGTGGACGGCGTCGTCGGGGAGGTCGTGGGCGAGCTGCGAGCGGACGGCGTCGGTCTTGGAGATCTTCTTGGACTGCAGCCGCTGGCGCTCCAGCATGTTGTAGAAGTCCGTGTTCCCGCCCACGTTGAGCTGGCTCGTGCGGTCCATGTGGATGCCCCGGTCCATGAAGAGCTTGGTCAACGCCCTGTGCACGATGGTGGCGCCGAGCTGCGATTTCACGTCGTCCCCCACGATGGGCAGGCCCCGCTCCTCGAACCGCCCCCGCCAGTACGCCTCCCGGGCGATGAACACGGGGATGCAGTTGACGAACCCGCAGCCCGCGTCGAGCACCTGCTCGACGTACCACTTGGTCGCCATCTCGCTGCCCACGGGCAGGAAGTTGACCACGACGTCCGTGCGGGTCTCGCGGAGGATCCCCGCGATGTCGGCCGTGGAGCCGGGCGCCTTGGTGATCACCTGGGAGAGGTAGTGCCCGAGGCCGTCGTGGGTCATTCCGCGGTGGACCGGTACGCCGAGGGGCGGCACCTCCGCGAAGCGCACGGTGTTGTTGGGGGCGGTGGCGATGGCCTCGGACAGATCGGCACCGACCTTGCGTGCGTCGATGTCGAAGGCGGCGGAGAACTCGATGTCGCCGACGCGGTACCCGCCGACGCGGGGCCGCATGAGCCCGGGGATGAAGCCGTCAGCGTCGGCTGTCGCGTAGTGCTGGATGCCCTGGACGAGGGCCGAGGCGCAGTTGCCCACTCCGATGATGGCGACGCGGACGGAACCCACGTGAGCCTCCTTGATGAGTGCACCGTAGACGGGACCCCCTCCGGCGTGCGATGCAGGGGGCAGCCGCGGCCGGCCCGAGTCTAGCACAACGGGGGGCGGCCGGGTCGGGTCTGGTGCTCCGTGGCGGCGGCCCCGGCCGCCGCCTGGCGCCCCGATAGCGGGGCCATGGCGGCAAGCCCGACCAGGATCCACGCCGCCTCGCGGAGCCGACGAATCAGCGTGTAGGACAATCCGGCGGCGCCGCCCAGCCCGAAGGCGGCGAAGATGGCGACGTTGCCCCCTTCGAGCGCCCCCAGCGAGGCCGGGATCATGAAGCTCGCGAACTTGACGGCGGTCCCGAAGGACTCGATCGCCACGGCGGCGGGAAGCGAGATCGGCAGCCCGAGAAGGGTGAGCACCAGGTAGATCTCGAGGCTGCCGGCAGTCCAGGCCGCGAAGTGGAACAGGACGGCGGCCAGGAGCCGGCGGCGGTGAGCGCGGTAGAACGCGGCCAGGGCCCGGTCCAGACCCTCGAGCCGCTCCTGTCCGCGCTCGCCTGGCCCCATCCCGAGGCGCCCGAGCAGGCGGCCGCCGCGCCCCGCCGGGCCCCGGAGCTGGACCATGACGAAGCCCCCCACCCCGGCTACTTCGAGTCCGAGCAGCAGGACCATCGCGGTCATCAGGGGGCTCGCGGCCGGCACGAGCGAGGTGGCGACGAGGAGGCCGAGCACGAGAAACAGCCCCTGGCCGACGACGACCGTGGTCTTGTCGACGATCACCGAGGCGAGCCCCTCCGGGAGCGGCACCCAGGGCCGCAGCAGGTAGGCCTTCACGGGCTCCCCGCCGACGGAGGCTGTCGGCGTGGTCGCGTTGACCGCCTCCCCGGCCAGCCGGGCACCCCACAGCGGCCAGAAGGGCGCCGCGCGCCCGAGGAAGACGCAGCGCCACGCGAGCGTGTCCAGTGTCGTGGTGAGCGCGTACGGGAAGCAGACCACGAGCAGCAGGCGCCAGGAGAGCGTGCGCACCGACTCCCAGACGGTGGCAGGGCCGACCTCGTACACCAGGTACACGATGAACGCGGCGCCTGCAAGGAGCAGGAGCGGACGGAGCATCCGGAGGAGAACCGAGGCGGGACCGTCGAGGCGGGACACGGGAGACGGGAGCGGGTGGCCGGCCCTAGAGCAGGGCGGCGTGGCGCCGGATCTTCGCCACGCAGGCGATCCAGTACGCCTGCGAGCCCAGGGCGATGATCAGGACGAGGATCGGCAGCGCCGCAGGCAGCGCCCAGGTCAGGAGGACGAAGGTGAGCAGCAGCAGGTAGAAGAGGTCGCGGTTTCCCATGCTCTTGAGCGCCCCCCCGATGGTCTCGCCGACGGCGATCTTTCGCGGCAGGTAGCGCGCCACGAGGGCGCTCAGCGTCACGCCGAGCGCGCCGAGGAAGCCCATGGCGACGGCCCCGGGGCCGCGCCCGGCCGACAGCCCCATGGCCAGGACGACCAGCGAGAGGACCACCGTGTCGATGGTCCAGTCCAGCGCGGCGCCGAATCGCGTCTCCTGGAAGGTGAGGCGCGCCAGCTCGCCGTCGACATGGTCCAGGACCACGGCCAGCGAGTAGAGCCCCAGGCCGAGGACGGCAGCCAGCGGCGTGCCCTGGCAGAAGCCCGACGCCGCCCCGAGCCCGATGAGGAGGCTCGCGGCGCTCACCTGGTTCGGCGTCGCTCGCGTCTGGACGAGGACCCGCGTGATCGGCCGGGAGCAGCGCCGATGGATGAGCCGGTCCACGGCCGTGTCATCGTCGGTGCCGAGGGAGGCGTAGAGGGCCGCCTCGGCGTCCCGGCGGTCGGCCTCGGCGGTCACCCGCACGAAGAGCCCCCCGGCCGGACGGAGCTTTGGCCGCGTCTCCTCCACATGGCGCATCAGCGCGGCCCCGAGACCCGCTCCCGCCGCCAGGAGGGCCCAGAGTCGCGTCACCAGCTCGGGCGGCGCCAGCAGCACGGGCGCCCCGCTCTCTGCCGACTCGACGATGGCCGCCCCACCGACCTCCATGGGGCTCGCCAGGAGGCTGGCCAACGTGCGTGCCTCGATCAGGGCCGAGGCTGGCACGAGGAGGCACGGCTCACACGCGAAGGCCCGGCTCTCGGCCGGGTCGCGGCCGTCGAGCCAGCGCACCCGGCCCGCCAGCCCCTGGATGCGCCGGAGCGCCGCCTCGAGAGCGGGAGTGCGCAGCGCGGCCGGGACGCCCACTCTCTCGGCGCCCGTCCGTGCGGCGGCCACAATGGCCCGCACCGCGAGCGGACGGCCGGCCACTGGCAGCGCGGCGAGGCGGCGCTCGGCGGCGTCTGGGAGGTACAGGACGGCCCGCGCCACGTCAGTGCCCGAGGCGCTCGATCCTCGGGAGGATCTGGCTTTCGGCGCGGGCGAGGTCCTCGGCGAAGTCGACCTCGGTCCAGGGCAGGCCCGTGACGTCCACCCAGCCGACCTCCACGACGCCCAGCAGGCGGTGGAGGGCGTCCTCGTACTCGTTGACGCCGCCGGTCTCCTCGATGGACTCGGCCAGGAGCCGGATGTACTCGGGAGCGTGGGTCGGGCTGCACTTGAAGAACCCGATGCCCTCGCCGACCACCTCCCAGCGCTGGGGGACGAACTTCTTCCCCAGGGCGATCAGGCGATCCCCGACGCCGTAGAGCTTCACCTCCTCGCCGGTGTCCGTGAAGCTCTGATCCAGGAGCAGCGCGCTCGGGTGCGGGGAGGCCATGAGCCGCGACAGGAACGTCGACGGGAACAGCACGTCGGCGTCCATCACGAGGGTCGTGTCCTGCAGGAGGACCTCGCGCGCCCGCCAGAGCGAGAGGATGGAGCCCTTCTGGTACTCGGGATTGTAGACGCAGCGGATGCGCATGTCGCCCCGCCGCTCGCCGGCCGCCGCGCGCACCTGGTCCTCACAGTGGCCGACGACGATAACCGTCTCCTCGACACCGCTGCCGGCGAGGGCAGCGACCATGCGGTCCAGCAGGGAGCGGCCGCCAACGGGCAGTAGGCACTTCTGGGTGTGGTCGGTGAGCGGGCCGAGGCGACGGGCGACGCCGGCCGCCAGGATGACGGCGTTCATCGGCGCCCCCCCGCCGAGCCGCCGGGCGCCTGCCGGACGCGGTCCGTGGCCTGCGCCGCGGAAGCCGCGACGTGGACGAAGTGCACCGGCCGGTCCTGTTCCTTCACGGGTCCTCCCCCGATCCTCGGCAGGGCGCCCTGGCCCATCCGCGCGGTGCGGCCGCCGTCGAAGACCACGCGCTCCGCCCGCGGCGGGCCGGGGTCACCCCGGGGCCGGCGCAGGGCGGACCCGCGCGGTTGCAGGCGGGCGCCGGTCTACTGCGTCTTGGTCGTCTTGCTCTTCTTCTGCGCCTCGTCCTCGAAGGAGACCTCGTCCTGCTTCGCCTTCATCTTCTTGACCAGCTCGCCGTACGAGGAGGTCTGGATGATCTTGTTGAACTGCGTGCGGTAGTTCGACACGAGGCTCACGCCCTCGATGTTCACGTCGTAGACGAGCCACCGGTCCCCCCGGCGGAGCAGGCGGTAGTCGATGGGCACCTCGCTGCCGTTCTTGGTGATGATCTTGGTGCTCACCACCGCCACCTCCGCCTCTACCCGCTCGCTCGTGTACAGGATCCGCTCGCCCCCGTATAGCTCGATCTTCGAGATGTAGGAGCGCTCCAGGAGGTCGCCGAAGAGCCTGATGAACTCCTCGCGCTCTTTGTCGGTGCGCCCCTGCCAGTGCCGCCCCAACGAGCGGCGGGCGATCTCGCCGAAGTCGAAGATGTCGTTGGCGATCTTCCGGACCGCGCTCCGGCGGTCCGCGACCTTGTTGTCCCCCTTCAGGGCCGGGGTGTCGAGCGTCTTGATCACGCGGTCGATGGCCCCCCGGAGCTGCTCCGTGGGCGTCCCCGCCCACGCGCCGCCCGCCGCGGCCAGGCCGAGGAGACACGCGAGTCCCATGCCCACCACGCGAGAAACAGTCATCGAGTGACCTCCGCTGTCGTCAGTGACGTGACGGTCCCAGCCATGAGCGCGCGGATCTCCTCGAGATCCCGACCCGCGGCGTTGTCCAGTCGAGCCAGTCCCACGCGATAGTTGAACACGGCCTGGAGGTACTCCGCGCGGGTTTTCGCCAGCGCCAGCACCGCGTCCGCCAGATCCTTGGTGTCGCCGATGCCGAGGTCGACGTTGGCGCTGGCCGAGACGACCCACTTCTTGGCGTTGTCGCGGGCCCGGTCGAGGACGGCCACGTTCTGTGCCGCCTCGCGGACCTCCCCGTGGGCCCTCGCGACCTGCAGCGGGATGCCCTCGACGGCCTGCACCCGGAGGGTCTCGAGCTTGGCCACCTCCGCCTGGGCCTCGCGGACGCGTCCCGAGGCGACGCCGAAGTCCAGATCGTACCTGAGCCCGAGTACCGGGCCGATATAGGCGTGCTGGAGCGGATCGGAGAGGTAGGCGTTGTTGAGCACGCGGTCCCGGTTCGTCGCCTGGGCCACCGAGCCCTGGATGCCGAAGAACACCATGGGCCAGGCCTTCGCCCGCTCGGCCTCCACCAGCGCCCGCTTCGCGCGCAGTCCTGCTGCGAGCTGGGTGAACTCAGGGCGGTTCGCGCGCGCGTCCTCGACGAAGCGCTCGAGCGGCGGCAGGGGTTCGAGGTCCGCCAGGAGCCGGCTCTCCCCGGGCTCCACGCTGGCCCCCGCCGGGAGCCCCGTCCAGACGCGGAGCGCCTCGGCGGCGATGCCGGCACCGCGCGCGGCCATGTTCATGTTCTTCTCCAGCTCGCCCTGGAGTGCGCGCAGCTTGAAGACGTCCTGCTCGGCGGCGAAGCCGCCTTCCTGGAGGAGCTCGAGGCGCTCGCCGGCCCTCACGAGCTGCTCGTGCAGGTCGTCGAGGAGGGAGCCGAGCTCCCTGAAGAGCAAGAGCCCCGTGTAGGCCTCGCGCACCCTGAGGGCGACCTCTGCGGCCGTCTTGTCGCGTCCCGCCTGCCGGGCTCGCACGCCGTGCTCGGCCGCGGCCCGGAGATTGTCGATGAGCCCGAAGGTGTAGATGGGCTGGACGAGGAGGAGATCCAGACGGCCGAAGGCGCCGTTCACCGCACCCTCCCGGGCGTTCACCGAGCGCAGTGGCGTCGAAAGCCCCGAACCGTCCAGCCGCTCGGCCTCCGGGGACGGCCCGACCACCCCCAGCGCCGTGAGCTGAGGCCAGCGAGCGCCGTCGGCCTGCTCTTTCTTCGCGAGGAAGGCTTCGACGTCGAGGGCCGCGCCCCTCACCTCCGGGCTCCGGGTGACAGCCGCCTTCACGGCGTCGGCGAGCGTGAGGACGACGGTGCCGGCCGGTCGCGGGGCCTGGGCGGAGGCGCCCGCGGCGGTGGCGAGCACGGCCAGCAGTCCGGCGATGCCGAGGCGGAGGCCCCGCGCGTGATCTCTGCGGCTCATGCGGCGTTGCTCCCTCCCACCTGTGCTCACACCTTCCCGAAGATGTACTTGGACAGGAGCTCCTCGAAGTCCACCGGCGGCTCCACCTCGGTGATGCGTCCGTCGGGCGGGATGATCTTCTCGGAGCCACCGGGGTTGATGCGGATGTACTTCTCTCCGATGAGGCCCTTGGTCTTGATCGAGGCGATGGAGTCTTCCTGGAGGCGGATGCCCCGGCGGATGCTCATGAGCACCCGGGCCTGGTAGTCCCACAGCGTGATCCCGTCCACGCGGCCCACCTCGACCCCCGCGATCTCGACGCTGGAGCCGGCCTTCAGCCCCCCGACGGAGGGGAAATCCGCGGTGACCCGGTAGCCTTGCCCTCCGAAGACATCGACTTTGCCGAGTCTGACGGAAAGCCACCCCAGCGCCAAGACGCCGATCAGCACGAACACTCCCACCGACAGCTCCAGCGTGGTACGCCTCATGCCGGGTCTCCTTCACCAGGGGCGGGCACCCGGGCTGTCGCCCGCCCGCCCCCGCCGGAAGCTCCGCCTCCGTGTGTTCCCTCTCGCGATGTCAGCCGCCGCCTTCTTCTCTTGTCTCGCCTGAACGTGAATGACCTCACGCGGCAGCTTGGCCTCTTCGCCCCCATGGAGCTCATCGGTGTCGTCGGGGCCGTCATGCCGGCCGGAGGGCTCCCTCGACGTCCCCGCGGATGAACTGCTGCACGGTGGGGTTCGCGGAGGCCTGGATGGCATCCGGCGCCCCTTGCTCGATGATCACGCCGTCGTGCAGCATGGCCACGCGGTCGGCGATCCCGAAGATCTCGGGAATCTCGTGGCTCACCATCACGGCCGTGAAGCGGAACTTCCGGTGCATCGCGAGGATGAGGTGGTGGATCGTGTTGACCAGGATGGGGTCGAGCCCGGTGGTCGGCTCGTCGAAGAACACCACCTCGGGCTCCGTCACCAGCGCCCGCGCGATGGCCACCCGCTTCCGCATGCCTCCCGAGATCTCCGCGGGGTTCTTGTGCCCCATGCCCGCCAGGCCTACCTGGTCGAGCTTCTCCTCCACGCGCTCCGCGATCTGGCGCCAGCGGAGCGGCGTCTTCTCCCGCAGCGGGAACGCCACGTTGTCGAACACCGACATGGAGTCGAAGAGCGCGCCCCCCTGGAACACGACCCCGTAGCGCTCGCGGACGCGGTCCAACGCCGGGCCGCGGAGTCGGGTGATGTCCGTGCCGTGCACCAGCACGCGGCCCGAGTCCGGCCGCAGCAGCCCCAGGAGGTGCTTCAGCAGCACCGACTTGCCGCCGCCGCTCCGCCCGATGACCACCATGATCTCGCCGGCAGCCACCTCCAGGGTCAGCCCGCGGAGCACGCGCTGGCCGCCGAAGGACCGATGGAGATTCTCGACGCGGATCACGGGAGCACCGTCCCCAGGAAGTAGTCCCACACCAGGATCAGGACCGAGGAGAGCACAACCGCCTGGGTGGTGGCGCGCGCGACCCCCTCGGCGCCGTGCCCGCAGCGGAAGCCCTTGTAGGTGCAGACCCATGTCACGATGACCCCGAAGGAGAGCGCCTTCCAGAAGCCCGTCATGATGTCGGTCATGTCCACGAAGCTCTGCATCTCGCCGAAGTACGTGCCGGCGGACATCCCCAGGAGCTCCACCCCAACCAGGTAGCCGCCGAAGATGCCCACCACGTCGAAGATGCCGGTCATGAGCGGGAAGGTCAGGAGGCCGGCGACGACGGGCGGCACCACCAGGTAGCGGACCGGGTTCAGCGCCATCACCCTGAGCGCGTCGATCTGCTCGGAGATGCGCATGATCCCGATCTCGGCGGTCAGCGCCGAGCCCGCGCGCCCGGTGACGATGAGGGCGCAGAGCACGGGGCCCAGCTCGCGGATCAGCGCCAGCGCCACGGCCGGGCCCAGGAAGGCCTCGGAGCCGAAGCGGGACAGCGTCAGGAAGACCTGCAGACCGAGCACCATGCCCGTGAAGGCGCCCGTGAGGAGAACGATGGTGAGGGAGCGGAAGCCGATGAAGTGGATACGCTCCACCAGCTGGCGCACCTTGAACGGCGGGATGAACACATGCACGACGGCATCGGCCAGGAAGGCGCCAAAGCGCCCCAGCGCGGCCACCACGTCGAGCGCGCCCGCCCCCAGGGTCCCCACGAGACGGGCCGGGAGGGCCTGGGCCGCGGGGGGGACGGACTGGCTCATCCGCGGCTGTTCCGGTAGACCCCGAGCGCCCAGAGCGGGAAGTAGCGGGCGTAGAGGTGGTACTTCAGGTAGAAGACGCGCGGGAAGCCCGTCCCGTTCCAGAACGGATCCTCCCAGGTTCCATCCCCCCCCTGGCTGTCCAGCAGGAAGGCGATGCCCCGCTCGACGGTCGGGCCGTCACGGCGCCCGGCGGCGAGAAGGCCCAGCAGCGCCCACGCAGTCTGGCTCGGGATGGACTCCCCGCAGCCCGCCAGCGTCGGGTCCTCGTAGGAGGCCAGAGTCTCGCCCCAGCCGCCGTCCGGGTTCTGCCGCGCCTCGAGCCAGGCCACCGCGCGCTCCACGTACTCCTGCGACAGGCTCTCCCCGACGACGCCGACGCCGCGCAGCACGGACCAGGTGCCGTAGATGTAGTTGGCCCCCCAGCGCCCGTACCAGGGGCCATCGTGGCGCTGGGTTCGCCGGATGAACCCGACCGCTCGGCGGACCACGGGGAGGTCGGGGGCGTAGCCGAGGGTGCCGAGCAGCTCGAGCCCGCGCCCCGTGAGGTCCTCCGTAGACGGGTCCAGGAGGGCGCCATGGTCGGCGAAGGGGATGTTGTTGAAGATGAGCCGGTTGTTGTCGGCGTCGAAGGAACCCCAGCCGCCGTCGGAGCCCTGCATCCCCAGGAACCACTCCAGCCCCCGCTCGAGCGCGCGCCGCCGGCGCGCCGGATCGAGCCCGTCGATCTTGCGGAGGGCCATCATGACCATGGCCGAGTCGTCAAGATCCGGGTAGAAGTCGTTGTGATACTGGAAGGGCCAGCCCCCCGGCGTGACATCGGGGCGCTTGGCCTGCCAGTCACCGGGGACCGTGACCTGGTGGTCCATCATCCACTCGCCGGCGCGCACGAGGGCCGCGTGATCGGCAGGCAGCCCCGACTCGATCAGCGCGTTGGCGGCGATGGAGGTGTCCCAGACCGGCGACACGCACGGCTGGTAGTGCAGCGACTGGCCGTCCTCCACGCCAAGCGCCTCGATCTCCTTCACCTGGCCGCGGATCAGCGGGTGATCGTCCGGGTATCCCTGGCAGCGCAGGGCAAGCACCGAGTTGACCATGGCCGGGAAGATTCCCCCGAGCCCGCCCGGCACGGCCAGCCGTTCCTCGAGCCAGCGGCGCGCCGCCTCGATGGCGCGGCGGCGGAACGGCCGGGGCCCCAGGCGCTCCCAGCCCTTGAGGCAGTCGTCCACGCCGATGAAGAAGTTCTTCCAGAGGAAGGTCTTCGCGGAGAAGGGACGGGGCACCCGGTGGAACCGGAGGCTGGAGCGCTCCCGGGGGACCGGCCAGAGCTCGTCCAGGTGGCACTCCGGAGCCAGGCGCTTCACCGGCTTGACGTCCATCAGGATCAGGAGCGGTACGATGACGGTGCGCGACCAGTAGGAGACCTCGAGCAGGTTGAAGTACGACCAGCGTGGCAGGAGCATGATCTCCACGGGCATGGCCGGGATACCCGACCAGTCGTACTCCCCGAAGAGCGCCAGCAGGATCTTGGTGAAGACGTTGGCCTCGACGGGACCGCCTGATCGCCGGACCAGCGCCCGGGCCGCGGTCATGGCCGGATCCTCGGGCAGCACCCCGGCCGCCTTCATGGCGAAGTAAGCCTTGATGGTTGCCGAGAGGTTCGCCGGGCCGCCGTCATAGAGGCTGAAACCCCCGTCTGGCAATTGCTGGCGACGGAGGTAATGCACCATCTTCTCCTCCCGCTCCCGATCGACGCGGCCGAGGAGGTGGCAGGAGAGGAGGTACTCGCTGGTGATCGTGCTGTCGGCCTCCAGCTCGCCCACCCAGTGGCCGTCCGGGGCCTGGGCCGAGAGGAGATGCTGCTGGGCCCGCTCGATGGCGGCGTCGATGTCGCGTGCGCGTGTGCCAGACGACGCCCGAGAGGCAGGGGCCGGATCGGTTCTCGGGACAAACATCGCTACATACTAGCACAGCGCCCCGGCAATCCCTATGCAGCCAAACCTTGAAAAAACTCGCGGGCTTGGATAACTTGACGCAGCGGCCCGCTTCCACGCGGCCCAGCGGCGGCGGGTGTCACGGAGGGCACTGCGAGTGAGCGAGGTCGTGGCGATCGGCACGCTCGTGTGGGGGACCGTGTCCCTGCGCCCCTATGTCGTCGTCCTTCTCGCGGCCTTCCTCGTTCTCGCGGTACGAGACGTGGGGGGCAGGAAGGCCGCGGCGTTCCTCGTCTGGGGCTGGGCCGTCGCCTTCGCGGCCGAGTACGCCTCGACCCGGGTGGGCCTGCCCTTCGGCCTCTACCACTACACGGGCGCGACGGTGGGGCGCGAGCTGTACCTGTCGAATATCCCGCTCTTTGACTCACTGTCCTTTCCCGTCCTGGCCTATGCCTCCTGGTGCCTCGCCCGCTGGGCGTCGGGGCGCGCGGGGGGCGCCGCCGCGGTGGGGCTGTCCGGGATCGTGATGATGCTCCTGGACGTGGTGATCGATCCGCTGGCGGTCCGGGGGGAGCGGTGGTTTCTCGGTTACATCTTCTTCTACCCGGACGGGGGAGCCTATTTCGGCGTGCCGTTGTCGAACTTCTTCGGCTGGACGATCGTCGGCTGGGTCATCGTCGCGGGGTACGTACGGGTAGCGGCCGGATCCACGCCTCTGCGAGGGTCGGTGCGCCTCGGGGCCGGTCTCTACTACGGCGTCTTCCTCTTCGGCTGGATCCTGACGGTCTGGATCGGCCAGCCCTTGCTGGCCGCGACGGGATTCCTGATTCACGGCGCTCTGTTTCTGGTACTCTGGGGCGGGTTTGCCGGCCGGGCCGTGGCGCTGGCGGATGCGGGCGGCCACTGGCGGGGCTCGTCCGGCCCCCGCGAGCCCGAGGGTGCCACCTCTACCTCATGACCGGGAACGCGGTAGGATGGTCCCCGATGAGCCTTTGCGCGAAGAGGCTCGGGGTGGAGCGGGCGCCCCGATGAGCCGCGTAGCGGCGAAGAGGCCAAACCGCAACCCGATGTCTTCCACATTCAAGCGAGATAAATGAGCGTCCCACTATCCCAGATGGTGACGGTGGCCTCCTACATCGTGAGGCAGAAGCTCGCTCGCCGGCAGCGCTACCCGCTCGTGCTGATGCTCGAGCCCCTCTTCCGCTGCAACCTGTCCTGCGCCGGGTGCGGGAAGATCCAGTACCCCGCTCAGATCCTCAAGAAGCACCTGACAGTGGAACAATGCGTCAATGCCGTGGAGGAGTGCGGGGCCCCCATCGTGGCCATCCCCGGGGGCGAGCCGCTCATGCACCCGGAGATCGACAGGCTCGTGGCGGCGCTGGTCGCGAAGCGGAAGTACGTGTACCTCTGTACCAATGGCCTCCTCCTCGCTGAGAGGCTCGCGTTGTTCACGCCCTCCAGGTACCTGAGCTTCAGCGTGCACGTGGACGGGCTGCGCGACGAGCACGACGACGCGGTCTGCCGGGAGGGTGTCTACGACCGCGCCGTGGGGGCGATCCGCGAGGCCCTGGCCCGCGGGTTCCGCGTCACCACCAACACCACGCTCTTCGATGGGACCTCGCCGGTCAGGATGCGCGCCTTCTTCGACGAGATGATGAGCCTGGGGGTGGAGGGCATGATGCTCTCGCCCGGGTACAGCTACTCGAAGGCGCCCGATCAGGAGCACTTCCTGCGCCGGACGAAGACCCATGCCCTGTTCGCGCGGATGCTCGACCGCCCCAAGCGGCGCTGGAAGTTCAACCAGTCGCCGCTCTTCCTGCGCTTCCTCATGGGCAAGCACGACTTCGACTGCACGCCCTGGGGCATGCCGACCTACAACATGTTCGGCTGGCAGCGCCCCTGCTACCTCCTGCAGGAGGGCTATGCCGCGACCTTCCGGGAGCTGATGGAGACCACCGAGTGGCAGCGGTACGGCCACCGGAGCGGCAACGAGAAGTGCCAGGACTGCATGGTGCACAGCGGGTTCGAGGCGACGGCGGTGAACCACACCTTCGGCTCGCTCAGGGGTTTCCTCGAGACCGTGGTGGTCACGCTGACGCACAGGCTCTAGCATGTCCCTGGAAGGGTGGACGCCACAGCTCGGGCCCTATCTCACGCTGGAGGAAGTGGTCGAGCACGCCTTCGACTACCGCGGCAACGTCACCGTGGTCAGCACAGACGGGACCGAGACCGTCGGCTATCTGTTCAATCGCGACGCGGGCGCGCCCGAGCCCTTCGTCGAGATGTTCGACGAGGCCGGCCAGGGCCCCATCCGGATTCGCCTCGCCGACATCGCGACCATCACGTTCACCGGCAAGGACACGGCCGCCGGCAACTCGTGGACCGCCTGGCTCGAGCGCAAGGACAGGGAAAGGGCCGAGAAAGCCGCCGCCTCCGGCGCGTAGCGCGGTGAGCGGACTCCTGATCCTGACAGCCGTGGAGCTCGAGACCGCGGCGCTGGCACGCCGGCTCGAGTTCCCGCGCCTCTCCGGGCTCCCGTTCCGCGCCTTCGGGCGCGGCGACGTGCGGCTCGCCGCGATCGGCCCACGGGCCAGCCTCCTCGCCGAGCGCTGGTACGGCCTCTCCTGCGGGCTGCACGCGCCGCTCGTGGTGTCCGCGGGGCTCTGCGGAGCTCTGGATCCCCACCTGAGAGTGGGGGACCTCGTCCTTCCCGAGGCCGTCCTCGCTCCGTCCGGCGAGCTCTTGCGGGTGAACGCGCAGGCGCATGGGCTCCTCCTTGCCCGCGCGGGCGGGCGGGCCCGCGCGGGGCGCCTCGTGACGATCTGCGAGGTCGCCGCCACGCCCGAGGCCAAGGCCAGTCTCCGCGCCGGGACGGGCGCCGTGGCGGTGGACATGGAATCGGCCCCGATCCTGACCTGCGCGGAGGAGGCGGGCTGGCCGTCCCTCGTGGTCCGCGGCGTCTCCGACGAGGCGGCCCACGGCGTGCTTCCCGCGCTGAGTGGGCTGGTCGGGGCGGACGGCCGCCTCCACGGCGGACGAGCGCTGGCCCTGGCCCTGACCCACCCGGGGAGCATCGCGCAGGCCGTGGCCCTGCGCCGGGGCAGCCGGCTGGCCCTCGGCGCGGTGGCACGATCGCTGGCTGCGCTGATGGCGTAGGCGGGGTGCGCATGGACGCCCTGGTCACGGGCGGCACGGGCTTCGTCGGCGCCAACCTCGTCCGCGAGCTCCTGGCGGAGGGCCAGACGGTGCGTGTGCTGGCCCGCCCGGGGGGTGATCGCCGGGCCCTCGCTGGCTGCGCTGTCGAGATCGTGGAAGGCGATCTCCTGGTGCCGGATTCCCTCGTCCCGGCGGTGCGCGGCGTGCGTCGCGTCTACCACGTGGCCGCCGACTACCGCCTGTGGGCGAAGGACGCCTCGGCACTCTTCCGGGCCAACGTGGACGGCACGCGCCACGTGCTGGAGGTGGCTGCGACCGCCGGCGTCGAGCGCATCGTCTACACCTCCACCGTGGGAGCGCTCGGCATACCGAAGGACGGCAGCCCCGGGGACGAGCGGACGCCGGTGTCGCTGGCGGACATGGTGGGCCCCTACAAGGCCTCCAAGTTCCTCGCCGAGGAAGTCGCCCGGGAGTACGCGGCGCGCGGCACGCCGGTGGTCATCGTCAATCCCTCGGCGCCGGTGGGGTCGTGGGATGTCAAGCCGACCCCCACCGGCCGGATGATCGTGGACTTCCTCCGGGGCAGGATGGTGGCCTCCCTCGACACGGGGCTCAACCTGGTCCATGTCCGCGACGTCGCGCGCGGCCACATCCTGGCCGCCGAGCGCGGGCGTGTCGGGGAGCGCTACGTGCTCGGGCACCAGAACGTCTCTCTGCTGGAGATCTTCCGCCTGCTGGGTCGTCTCACGGGGGTGCCCGCGCCCCGCTTCCGGGTGCCGTACGCCGTGGCCTGGCTGGCGGCGGTCGGGATGGAGGGCATCGCCAGGCTGACGGGCGTCCCGCCCTCGGTGCCCCTGACGGCGGTGCGCATGGCGCGCAAGCGGATGTACTTCAGCCCGGCCCGCGCCGTCCGGGAACTGGGGCTCCCCCAGACGCCCATCGAGGAGGCGCTCGGGGAGGCCGTCGAGTGGTTCCTGACGCGCGGCTACGCCGAGCGGCGGGCTGGCGGGAGGCGGGCGGCGTGAACCCCGAGCGCTTCGTCTCGCGGCTGACCCGCAAGAGCCGCTCGAACTTCTTCTACGCCTTCCTCCTCCTGCCGCGTGCCCAGCGCGAGGCGATCTTTGCGGTCTACGCCTTCTGTCGCATCGTGGACGACACCGTGGACGTGGGGCAGGACCGCTCGGCCCAGCGCCAGGAGCTGCTGCGCTGGCGGGAGGAGATCGGCCGTGTGTTCGACGGCCGCCCCGAGCACCCCGCCGCCCAGCGCCTCCTGGAAGCGATCCGCGCCTTCCCCATCCCGCGCGGGGCGCTGGAGGACATCATCGACGGCGTGGAGATGGACCTGGACCATCCCAGCTACGAGACCTTCGAGGCACTCTACCCGTACTGCTACCGGGTCGCCTCCGCGGTCGGGCTGTGCGCCATCGCGATCTTCGGCCACTCCGACCCGCGAGCCCGGGAGTACGCCATCAACCTTGGCATCGCGCTGCAGCTCACCAACATCCTCCGCGATGTCCAGCCCGACGCGCGCATGGGGCGGGTCTACCTGCCGCAGGAGGATCTGCGCCGCTTCGGCGTGACGGCGGACGAGCTCCGAGAGGGGCGCTACACTCCCGCGTTCGTGGAGCTGATGACGTGGGAGGCCGGACGCGCCCGCGACTACTACGGGCGGGCCTGGCGGGCCTTCCCGGAGGCCGACCGGCGGACGCTCTTCGCCGCCGAGATCATGGGGCGGACCTACTTCGCCCTGCTGCGCGCCATGGAGGCGAGAGGTTTCCGCGTGTTCGAGCGGCGCGTCAGCGTCCGGGCCTCCCGCCGGCTGGCCATCGCCCTCCGCTGCTGGGCCGGTGCCCGCCTCCGCCCCCGCCGCTCGGAAACTCCAATGACGCGCACGCCCCGATGAGCCCGACAGGGCGAAGAGGCCGAACCGCAACGCGATGTCATCCACATTCAGGCGAGATGAACAGAGCGCCGCAGGCGCGAAGAGGCCGCGGTTGAAGCGACGCCCCGATGAGCCCGACAGGGCGAAGAGGCCGAACCGCAACGCGATGTCATCCACATTCAGGCGAGATAATTGAAAGCCTGCGTGCACGTTGGCGCCGGGATGCTGGAGCTGCGCGACTGGCCCGCACCCTCCGTCGGGCCCGGCGAGCTCCTGCTGCGAGTCCGGGGGTGCGGACTCTGCGGCTCCGACATCGCCAAGCTCGCCTCGAGCCAGGCCACAGTGCCGGCCGTGCTGGGGCACGAGGTCGTCGGGGAGGTGCTGGACGCAGGCCCGGGGGTCTCGCGCTTCGCGCCGGGCGACCGCGTCGTCGTCGCCCATCACGTGCCGTGCTTCCACTGCCACTACTGCCGGCGGGGCAGCCCGTCCATGTGCCGGTCCTTCAAGCGTGGCAACCTGGACCCGGGCGGCTTCGCCGAACGCGTCCGCGTGCCCGCGCCGAACGTCGCGCACGCCGCCTTCGCGATCCCGGCCGGCATGTCCGACGAGACGGCCTCGTTCACCGAGCCCCTGGCGTGCTGCCTGCGCGCCGTCAACCGCTGCGGAACGGCAGCCGGCGACACGGTGCTCGTGGTCGGGCTCGGGTCCATCGGCTGTCTCCTCGTCCAGAGCTTCCGGCTGGCCGGCGCGACGGTGCTGGCCACGGATCTCCTGGCCCAGCGCCGGCGCCTGGGGATCGCGGCGGGGGCGCGGGTGCACGAGCGCGAGGCGGAGCTGGACGGAGAGCTACGCGCCACCACGCAGGGCCGCGGCGCGGATGCCGTCGTCCTCACGGCCGGTGGGGGCGCGGTGCTGCCGTGGGCCCGGGCCCGCGTCCGCGACGGGGGGACGCTCCACTACTTCGCCGGCGGGGCAGGGGAGGCACTGCCGCTGTCGCTGGAAAGCCTCTACCACCACGAGGTGACGCTCTCGGCCACGTACTCGTCCTCGCCCGTGGAGCTCGCCGCGGCGTTCGAGCTCCTCCTGCGGGGCGCAGTGACGGTGGACGGCCTCGTCACTCACCGGCTGTCGCTGGCGCGGCTGGCCGAGGGCGTGGAGCTCGTCAAGCGGCAGCAGGCCGTGAAGGTGTACGTGACCCCATGAGGGCCCAGGTCTTCCACGGGCCGGGCGACCTCCGCCTGGAGGAGATCGCGACGCCCGAGCCCGCCGCAGGCGAGCTGCTCGTCAAGGTCGAGGCGGCACTCACCTGCGGCACCGATGTGAAGACGCTCCGCCGTGGCCACCCGGTCATGATCCCGCGCCTGCCCACCGTCTTCGGTCACGAGCTGGCCGGCACCGTGGCCGGCGTCGGCGCCGGCGTCACCGGCCTTCGCGAGGGCGATCGGGTGGTCGCGGCGAACTCGGCGCCCTGCGGCCGCTGTGCCCTCTGCCGAGCCGGGCGCCCGAACCTCTGCGAGGATCTCCTCTTCGTGAACGGGGCCTATGGAGAGTACATCGCGCTGCCTGCCCGGCTCGTCGAGCGGAACGTGATCCGGATCGCCGCCGGGCTCCCGGCGGCCCGGGCGGCCTTCGTCGAGCCCTTGGCGTGCGCGCTCCGGGGGATCGAGCGCGGGCGGGTTGAGGCCGGGATGACGGTGGTCGTCTTCGGCCACGGCCCCCTCGGCTGTCTCCTGGCGATGGTGGCCGCGCAGCGGAAGGCGCGCGTGCTGCTCGTGGGGAAGGCGGGATGGCGCCTCGACCGGATCCGCGAGGCGCGGCTCGCCGACTGCCTGGATGTGCTGGCGGCGCCCGATCTCCAGGCCGCGATCCGGGCGGCCACGGGCGGGCGGGACGCCGACGTGGCGGTGGATGCCACGGGCCAGCCGGCCGTGTGGGAGCTCGCCATCACCGTCACCGGGCGTGGCGGCACCGTGGTGTTCTTCGGCGGCTGCGCACCCGGGACGACCGTGGCGCTGGACACGCGACGGGCCCACTACGAGGAGCTGACTCTCGTGGGCGCCTTCCATCACACGCCGGACCTGATCCACCGCGCGGTCGAGCTCCTGGAGGCACAGACCCTCGTGCCGGATCGTCTCCTCACGCACACCATGGGGCTGGAGGGCGTGCCCCGCGCCCTCGACATGATGGCCCACGGCGCGGCGCTCAAGGTCCTGATCCACCCGGACCGCTGACCGGCGGCCGCTCCGGGAGATCGTGCTCGCCGGCTCGTGGGCCCGAGCGCGGGGCAACCGTCGCCGCGTCACCGAAGATGCCACGGGCGCCGAACCATGGCCGGCGCCCGTGTGAGATACGAAGTCCTGCGGCGAGCGTTACCTGCGGCGGCGAAGCCGCCGTGCTATCGCCATGCTCATCAGGCCCGATCCGATCAGGATGAGGCCGGCCGGTGCAGGAACGCCCGGCGTGACAGGCCCGGGGCCTGCCGCGGCCAGACCGTACTGGAGGTGGTCGACCTCGATACCACCCGCGGTGTTCGAGATGGTGATCGACGAGACCCCACCCGGATCGCTGCAGCCGAAGAAGCGGTCGTCACCGGTCGTGCCGGAGATCCCCCCGTCCGGAGACCCCGCATCCGAAAAGCCCGCGACCGCGCATGGAGCCAGGACGCCGCCTGGTCCGCTGGCCGAGAATGAGATGGTGCCGGCACCATCGGTCCACGCGATGCCTACGTGAGTCGGAAGCCCGCCGAGCGCCACGGAGCTGAAGGTGAAGGTGACAGGAGGCGAGGTGAAGAACGAGCGTCCGCCGGTCCCGGACCCATCGATTGTCCCGTCGTCGGCGTCGACGGAGTCGGTGATGCCGGTGGGCGGAAACGGAGCTCCCGAGGAGGCGCTCACGCCGGGTGTGTTGAGCAAGCCATCCTCGAACGTCTCGAGGAAGAAGGACGAGAACGACAGCGACTTGAACGGGCTATCCGCCCCCCCGCAGCCGGCCGGCGCCGTTGCCGTGTCGAAGCAGAGGTACGGGGACGGCCCGAACAGGGTTACCGCTCCCGCCGGGCCCACGGGGAGCAGCCCCACGCCAAGGGCGATCACTATAGCCAATCGAGCGACCATTGCCACCTCCTGAACGCTCCGTGAGAATGCACTTCGTCTTACATCATCTGCACTGTCGAATAGCTTGACGCATATGACTCAGGAGTCCTGGGTATGCAAGCGTTGCGCCGCGCAAGAGAGCGCTTTCCCCCTGGGCAGTTACACGCCCGCTCCAGGGCGGCCTGCCGCAACCTGTAAAGAGAACTGACATCCCGGGGTGCCGGGTGGCGCCGGCTCGCCCCTGGTCCGAGCCAGCGAGATCTGGGACGATCCGTTCTCGGGTGACTCCGTGCCGGCGCCACGGCGCGTGCAGCCCGTATCGCCTGGAACCCTACCTCGAACTTCACAGGTTGGAGGCGCCTTACTCGCCCGTATGCCGTCACGGGTGCTGCCGGCCCGGCAAGGTCGAGAAGCTGCCGTCCTCGCCCCGCGGGTGACCGGAGGTGAGCGCCCGACCCCCCTGGTCTCAGCCCCGCGTCTTCGCCTCCCGCCGCTTCGCGGGTTGCGGGTCCAGCAGCCGTTCCAGCGGCCCGAGGTGCGACCAGAGGAGGAGTCGCCAGGAGTAGGGGCGGAGGGGCGATTCCTTCACGCAGAGCCTGGCGTGCCGGCGGGCGCGGGCCCGCCAGCCGATCTCCATGCACCACACGACCCACCGCACGTCGTGCGTCCACATCAGGTGCCGGTCGCGGAGCCCACGCTCCACCTGTGGACGGATCACATCAAACATGCGGGCGGACTGCCTCACCTTCCAGTCGCGGGGCTTGGACGACCACGTCCCGGCCCCGTGCTGTCGATAGACTGCCATCACCTCGTCGAGGAAACCCACGTCCCCACGGAGGGCGTGGAGGATGCCCAAGGGCCAATCGCCCAGCGCGAGCACGTCGAGAACCTCCGGCCACGCCCCGAGCACCCCCTGGCGGTACATGACGCCGCACGGCTGGATCGGGTTGGATGCGAGCAGCTCCCGGACGGTGAACACCGGCACCTGCGGACCCGCGGGATGCTCGAGCGGGGGCCGCCCGTCGTCGAAGACCATCCGCACCCGCACGAAGCACATGGACCACTCGGGGTGCCGGTCCATGGAGTCGATCTGTCGCTGCAGCTTGTGGGGGCTGATCCAGTAGTCATCGCCTTCGAGGACCGCGATGTACTGACCGCGACAGGCCTCCCAGCATCGCCGGAAGTTCGGCATCATCCCGAGGTTCCGGTCCGTCCACAGGGGGCGTACGAGGTCCGGGTATCGCTCGGCGTAGCGCCGGATGATGGCACCCGTGGCGTCCGTGGAGCAGTCGTCTCCGATCACCACCTCGTAGGGCTCGCTCACGCGCTGCATGAGCACACTGTCGATCGCCTGGGTGATGAAGCGCTCTTGGTTGTAGGTGAGCATGAGGACGCTGGTTTTCACGGGAGACGCCCGGTCACGACGCGGACGCATGCCCCGGCACCAGGCCGCCCGCCGCCAGCCGGCGCATGACCTCGCCCGCGTTCTCCACCACGACGCGGACGACCGCGCACATCGCGTCGACGCTCCTCTCGGACACGGCCGTCCCGTTGGGCAGGAGCATCACTCGCGCGGCGACCCTCTCGGTCTGCGGCAGCCGAAGCCGGGCCTGCGGGTACAGCGTCCGGTAGGGCTCCCAGCGGTGGCAGCCCGGATGGAAGTGCCGTCGGGCCAGGACGTTCTCCCGGGTCAGCACCTGGACCAGGGCGTCCCGGCTCACACTCGCCTGCACCTCGTCGATTTCCAGGACGAGATAGTGGTAGTTGTTTCGCTCGGTCTCGTCGTACTCGATGACGGAGACACCGGGCAGGCCCGCGAGGTTCCTTACCGTTCGCCGCCAGTTCCGGTGGTTGACGGCGACCACGTCGCCGGCGCCCTCGAGGGACGTCAGCCCCATCGCTGCCGAGAACTCGTTGAGTTTGCCGTTCGTCCCCTCGGACACCACGGTGTCGGCGCCGCGGAAGCCGAACGTGCGCATGCGGTCGACCCGCTCCGCCAGGGTGTCGTCGTTGGTCGTGATCAGGCCCCCCTCGAGGCTGTGGCAGAACTTGGTGGCGTGGAAGGAGAAGATCTCCGCGTCGCCGAAGCCGCCCACGAGCGCGCCGCGATACGAGCAGAGGAAGGCGTGCGCGGAGTCGAAGAGCAGCCTGAGCCCGTGGCGGCGGGCGATCGCCGACAGGGCGTCCACGTCGCATGGCCGGCCCCACAGGTGCACCGCGAGGATGCCCGTGGTCCGTGACGTGATGCGCTCCTCGACACGTCCCGGGTCGATGTTGTGCCTGCGTGGGTCGATGTCGCAGAAGACGGGCGTGAGGCCGAGCCAGTGGACGGCGTGGGGCGTGGCAGCCGCGGTGAAGGCGGGCACGATGACCTCTCCCGTGAGGCCCGCGGCCCGAATGGCGATCTCCAGACCCACCGTGGCGTTGCAGACGGCCAGGCAGTGCTTGACGGCGAGGATGGCGGCCACCCGCCGCTCGAGCTCCTGCTCGTACGGCCCGTGGTTCGTCAGCCAGCACCGGTCCAGGATGTCGTTCAACCGGGCCATGAGCGCGTCGCGGTCGCCGATGTTGGGCCGCCCGACGTGCTGAGGCTCGGTGAAGCTCGGCGCGCCGCCAAAGATGGCCAACTCGTCGATCCGCGTCTTCGTCATGGAAGTCTCCCGCTCCGCGCCGGCTGGGCCCGCGTCAGTCCCCAGCGGGCGCTCCGTGGCGGCGGCGCGCACGCCCGGCGGCCGGCGCCGCTGCTCCCGTCAGTCAGGGCGCCGCTCATCGAGCGGTGGCCCGGTCATCGCGCGGCTGGCGAAAGCGGCGGCTCCCGGGAACGGGATCTCGAGCCGGCGGGCCTCGTCCCAGTCGAGCGCCGGGGAGAACTCCGGATCGTCGAAGCGCGCGCCGGTGACCGTCACGCGCTTGCCATTCACGTGAAGGCGTCCATCGACCAGCCACTTGGCCGCCTGGAGAAGCGACTTGCACTGCTGGACGAACAGGCGATGGCGAAGCACGAGGTCCGGGAGCGCGGGGTCCCGCGGGAAGAGAGTCTGCATGACGATCTTGCCTCCGTCCATGACCTCGTCGATCAACTCGACGGTGCTGCCAAGGAACTTGACGCCGTGGCGGCAGCCGTCGCCGAAGCCGTCCATCCCCTTGAACGCTGGGAGGAGGGAGGGGTGGAAGTTCAGAATGCGGTCGCGAAACGCGTCGCGGACGGCTGCGGAGTAGAACTGGGTGTAGAAGGAGAAGACATAGTCGACGCGGCGGTCCTGGAGGTAGCGGAGCAGCCGGTCGCCAAACCGATCCGGATCCGGCTCGGGGATCACCTCGACGGCCAGGCCGTGCGCTCTTGCTTTGTCGAGCGCGGGGCAGAGGCGGTCGCAGACCAGCCCCAGGGTGAGGCGGCGCACCAGGGCGTGGTGCAGGACCTGGTCCATGATCGACCCCGCCGAGGACGAGACGAAGGCAAACCGCAAAGATCCCGTCACGCGAACTCCTCCTGACGGTAAGCGGGGAAGTAGCGCGTGGTCCCGGTGCCGCGGGAGGCGCACAGGGCTTCATAGCGCGACCGGTCCAGGATCCTCCCGCACAAGTGGGCCATGCGCGTGCCCGTTGCCCAGCCGCGCTTGAACGCCGAGAGGCCGTCGGCCACTCCGGGCCGCGTGCCCGCGGCGCCGCCCAGCCCGAGCCAGCGAACCTTGCCGTGGAAGTGGCGCAGGACGTGCCACTTGGTGGCGTACGACGCTCGCAGCTCATACCCCCGACTGCTGAACGCCGCCAGGTGTCCGTACGCGACGTCGCCCTGAACGTACCAGAGGTCCATGCCGATCGTCTCCCCGGCGCCGGACGTGGCCCGGAACATCACCATCCCGGGCAGCGCAAGCTGTCGTGCGAAGGCAGCGCGCGAGAAAGCTCGGATGCCGGTGATCCCGTGGCGCTGGATGAGGCAGTCGTACAGCCGTACCCACTGGTCGAGCTGCGCCGCCGGGTCGTGACAGACCTCGACGTCGACGTGCCGGAGCGCCCGCCGGACCGCAGCCTGGTGCGAGCGCGAGACAATGGCTTCCACCGGGCGCGTCAACTCGGTCACGAAGTGGGGCTTGAAGTCGAGCACCACGTCGAACCACTGTTCGAGCGTGGAGCGGTCACAGGGGGCGAAGGGGTCTGCCACGCACGTGAGGCTGACGAGGTCCTCCAGGTCGCGCAGGTCTTGGGGCAGCGCGCGCCACTCCGCGCAGCAGAGGAGTGGGTAGCAGCCCATCGCGTCACGATCGGTCGAGCCGGGGATGGGCCGCTCCAGGACATAGGCGCCGGAGCGGGGAAGGGCTCTCGGGCGACCAAAGGCGTCGAAGGAGCCTGCATATCCCGGATGGAGGTACCCCGTCATGCGAGGGGGACGATCCGGCGCGGGCGCTGGCCTCGGATTGGCGCCGACTGCGAGGCGTCTCGGTCAACGGGAGTGCGTCTGCTGGGCCACGTCCGGGCGCGCGGCGGCCCTCCTGAGCGGGCGGTTTCCGGCGTCCGTGCGCGCCAGCGCCCGGTGAGGGCCGAATGGCGTGGGGCAGTGTCTGCCAGCATCCGGGAGCACTATAGCACCAGCGGGCGCCAGGAGCCGGGCGAGGCGCGAAGCGTGCCCGCGGAAGCCACCGCACCAGCCCGGCGAAGGGGGGATTGACGGCGAGCATGCCCGCCAGCGCATCCAGGAAGAGCCACGGCAGGTGCGCTACGCTGCCCGCGACCCCCCGCCCGCGACCCCCGGCTCGTCCCGGATGGGCCGGAGGATGTAGTACGGGCCCGGTCATCTCGGGCGGCGCTTCACAGCCGGTCGATGAAGGCCTCCATCCGCCGCCGCGTCGCCACGTCCGGCAGGCGGCCCTCGGCGGCGCCCAGATTGTCGAGGAGATAGTCGACCCTGGCGATCCCCGGAACGCAGCAGGTGACGGCCGGGTGCGACACGATGTACTTGAGGAAGAACTGGGCCCAGCTCGCGCAGTCGAACTCGCCTGCCCACGGTGGCAGCGCCCGGCCCTGGACGGCCTGGAACAGCCGGCCCCGCCCGAATGGCAGGTTGATCATGACGGCCACTCCGCGGTCAGCCGCCAGCGGGAGGATGGTCGCCGCCGCGTCCCGGCGGTCGAGCGCGTAGTCCACCTGGATGAAGTCGAGCGTCTCGGCGCGCATGGTCCGCTCGAAGTCGGCGTACTGCTTCGGGAACGACGTGGTGATGCCCACGTAGCGGATGCGCCCCGTCTGCTTGAGCGACCGGAGCGTCTGCAGCTGGATCGTCGTGTCGCGCAGGTTGTGGACGGCGATGAGATCGATGCGGGCGGTTCGTAGCCGGCGGAACGAGGCCTCGATCTCCTCGATCCCGGCCTGGCGCCCGGTCGCGCCGACCTTGGTGGCGAGGAAGAGGGACCCGCGCACGCCCAGGTCGGCGACGAGCTCGCCCGCCACCGCCTCGGCGGCGCCGTAGGACGGCGCGGTGTCGATGACCCGGCCGCCTCGCGCCGCGAACCGCCGCAGGACCTCGCGGAGGGTTGCCCGGTCGCTGGACCTCGGCCCCGCCTCCCAACGCCGCGCCGTCCCAATGCCGATCACCGGCACGCGCTCGCCCGTGGAGGGAATCGACCGCTCGATCAGGGACCCCGGCTGGGCCGCGGGTCGGCCATTGGGTAGCAGGCACGCAGCGCCCGCCCCGACCGCGGCTTTGAGCAGATCGCGACGAGCCACGTCCACGCTCGACCTGCCGCTATCTCTGCCCGAAATCCCGGGCCATGGAGCTTGCCACGAACACGATCAGCACAACGATACCCATCTGGATGTGGTTGAGCACGTAGAGGGTGCGGGCGCGCGAGGTATCCGGCGTGCGACCTTGGCGGAGCTGGACGCGCCACCGGATGAAGGTGAGCATCGGCCAGATCTCCAGCGCCACCACGCCCAGGAACAGGGCCAGCTTCGCCCAGAAGAGCGTCGAGTTCAGATAGAACTGCGAGCCCTTATCGAGCCCGCCGAAGGCCCGCAGCAAGCCCGTCAGGATCCAGAGTAGCGCGGCCAGGCCCCACACCGTATCGGCCGCGAACAGTCGCCGGAACCCGTCGGCGTCGAGCCGCCCCTCGAGCGCGCGCCCGCGCCACCACACGCTCGGCAGGCCGATCGCCAGCGCCAGCACGTGGAGCGCGGAGACGACCGCTGCGAGCATGGGACGATTATACTGCGCGCGGTTCCCCTCCTACCTCGCCTGCCTCTCGCAGAAGGTATCGCGCCACACTCCGCCTTCGTCCCTGCACCGCTCGGCGTCCGACTTGGTCGGGCAGCCGGCGAGGCCGAGGGCCGCGATCAGCAGGGCGATCAGAGCCATCACGTGATGTTTCATCGCCGTTCTCCTCCTCGGTACGCTCATCATGCAGCACCTCATCCCGGCAAACCACTTCAGGACGCCGGGGAGAGGCCCGGTCGTATTGCAGCCCCCCAGCGCCCTTCCACTTCGCCCGTGGCCGACGCGGCCGATGCCCTTCCGACGCCTTCCTGGTCTAGAATGAGCGCATGGCAGACAGCTTCGGCGAGTTCGAGGCGTCGAGCCTCTTCTGCCCCCGCTGCAAGCAGGCTACGCCCGTGCGGAAGAAGCTCCTGCTCGTCCTGCCGAGCGGCAACAAGTACGATTACACGTGCAGTGTCTGTGGGACGCAGGTGGGCGGAAAGACCGACTCCGACAGTAGCGACTTTCACCGGGTGGCGTCAGCCTCCCGGGCGCCCCGTTCGCCCCGTCCGGGCCGCCCGGCCTGATCGTAGCGCTTCCGACTCTACTGATCGCATCGCGGCACAAGAGGTGGGGGGGCACGCGCTCACACCGACCTACACCAGTACCGCTTTCCCCATGACCTTGCGCTCGCGCACCACGGTCAGCGCGTCGGCGGCCTGCGCGAGCGGGAACCGGTGGGAGACATGCGGGGTGATACGCCCGGCGGCGAGCCACCCCATCAGGGTCGCAAGATTCTTGCGCTCCCGGACGGGATCGAGCCGGCCCAGTGCGCCGATCGTGAACCCGATCGCCTCCGCGTCCTTGATCAGGAGGTGGTTGGTCTTGACGACGGCAGCCCGGCCGCTGGTGAACCCGACGATGAGCAGCCGACCGAACGGAGCGATGCAGCGCATGGATTCGTCGAACACGTCGCCCCCGACGGGGTCGTAGATGACGTCCGCGCCGCGGTCAGCCGTCAGACCCTTCACCTGTTCCCGGAACCCCTCCGTGTAGTTGATGACGTGATCCGCTCCCATGCGCGTGCACACGGCGAGCTTCTCGGGGGTGCTGGCGGTGGCGATCACGGTGGCGCCGAGCAGCTTGCCGACGTCGACGGCGGCCAGCCCCACGCCGCCGGCGGCGCCGTGCACGAGCAGGACTTCCCCGGCCTGCAAGCGGCCGCGTTGAAGAGCGTAGTAGGCGGTGCAGTAGCTCGAGCGGAAGGCGGCCGCGGTCTCGAAGCTCACGGTCGCGGGCAAGGGTATCGCCTGCCGCGCCGCCACGACTGTCTCGTCGGCGAAGCCCCCCGGCACGAGCACCCGGTCCCCGGCGGTGACGTGCTCGACCCCCGGCCCGGTCTCGATGACGACTCCGGCCGCTTCACTCCCCGGGATGAAGGGGACCTCGCGCTTCGTCTGGTACTGCCCGGCGATCATCAGCACGTCGACGAAGCTCACGCCGCGGGCACGCAGCGCGACCCTCACCTCTCCAGGGCCGGGCGTCGGTGACGCGACCTCGCGCAGCACCAGGTGCTCGGGGCCCCCCAATTGCTCACAGAAGATGGCTTGCATTCTGGTCTCCATGCTCTTCCGCCAAGGGTGAGATTGGCCCTCGCCTTCTCCCCGTCGGAGCGGGGGAAGAGGCTGGTATGGTCGCCTAGTCTACAGGACAATCACGTCTCCCGAAGCACACTGCCGCCAATCCGACAGTCGTAATCCTCAGTGCGGGCCAGAAGATCGCGCGCTTGCAGTAATCGGCGGTCGCTGAGAGTGATCGGGCTGCTGTCGCGGCGGTCGGCGGGGGTTGCGTTGAAGCGGGCGGCGGCCGGGAGCGCTGCGGGCCCAACCGGGGGCAGGCCGGCGGGCCTCGCAGCGGCTGTGGATCCCTGCTCTCAGGCGATCCGGCCCACCTTCTTCGAATGCATCTCCGCCATCTGCGTTCCGGCGCGCTCGCGCCGTCCCTCGTCCCAGACCCTGGTGATGCGGGGGAAGATGTCTTGCTCTTCTTCGCGGATGTGGGTCTCGAGGCTCGAGTGAACCTCCTTGATCTTGTCCAGCCAGGCGGCCTCGTCCGGCCGCATCCGGCCGGTCGCCTCGATCAAGCCCTCGACCTTCTGGACTTCCTTGTGGTGCTGCTCTCTCCACTCGGATAGCCTCGCGTCCTTCGAGCCCCCATCGCGCGCGAGCGGCTCGTACAGGCACGCGTCCTCCATCTGCTCGTGGAGCTTGAGCTCGGGCTTGAGCTCCTCCCAGAGCTGGCCCCGCTGCTGCGGTGAGGCGTGCAGGACCTTGTCGAAAGCCGCCTTGGCCTTGTCGTGCTCTTGCTTGATGAATTGAGTCGCCTCCATGGGGTGACCTCCTCGGATTGGTATGGGTGTCCGTGGGGCTGGTGAAAGACCTGACCGCGTGATCGGCTCGACCCTGGCCGGCGCCGCCGCGGTCGACAGCCCGGCGCAGAGGCGCTCCAGCTTCCGGATCTTGCCCCGGAGCCGGATCTGCTGAGCGAAGCCGCTGATCGAGGCGACGACGACGCCCACCGAGGCCGAGAGCAGGATGATCAGCGACAGCGGCAGGCTGACGGAACGCCAGTGCAGAAAGCTCACGGCCACCGGGTCAGGGTTCTGGATCGTGAAGATCACGGCCGCCACTCCGATGATCGCCATCAGCAGATAGACGAAGACCATAGCCGCCTCCGCAGTCGATGGAATGCTCTTTCCCGGAAGGGTGCATCGCGTGTGCCAAGCCCGCAAGTGGCGTGAACCTGGCGGAAACGCGGTCATGCGCACGCCGGCGAGACGCAGACTCCAGTAAGGTCTTCCGGTCGCGGAGTAGGAATTACATGTCCACTCCGGCTCCCCCGGGCCCAGCCCTCCTCGCGCAGCCGGGGATCCAGGGTGTCGCGGACGGCGATCGCCGCGAAGATCGAAGCCGAGGGCGACGAGCATGATGGCCGGTCCCGAAACGGTGGCGACGCGGGGCGCGGTGCAGCGTGGCGCCTGACGTCGATGTCCGACGCGGTGCGATACGCCGCGTTCGCGGGCTGCCGGGCGGGGTGTAGCCTTGTTCAAGAGGGGGAGACGCGGGATAGGAGCCGCTCTTCTGGGCGAATATCGAAGCGCCTTTCCGGAAGGAGGTCCCAATGGACACGCGCGAGAGCCAGAAGGACATCATGGAGTCGGTGAAGGACACGGTGGTCAGTTCGATCCGCGGCACCGGTGAAGTCGCCAACAGCGTCATCGAGACGGTCAGTGGCACGATGGTGACGGCGATCAAGGGCACCGGCGCCGTCGGCGCTGCGTTGACGACGACCCTTTCCGATATCCTGCGCGGGGCCATCACGGGCACCGCCCAGGTCGGCGGCGACGTCGGCACCGCCGCCAAGGGCGCCGTGGTGGGCGTTCTCAAGGGTGCCAAGGAGGTCGGGATCGAGGGTACCGACGCCGTCAGCGCCAGCGCCCGCGCCGTCGTCAAGGGTGCCGCCGAGGTGGGCAGCGACGTCGGCGTCGCCGCCAGGAACGCCGTCGAGGGAGCCATCTCCGGCGCCAAGCAGATCGGTCTCGACGTCGGGCAAGCGGCCTCGGCCGCGGCGACCGGGGCGCTCAGGGGCGCCGGCGAGATCAGCCAGGAAGCCGTGGAGCAGGTTCGCAAGGCGGCTACCGGCGTCATCGCGGGCGTCAAGGTGGTCGTGAAGGAGCCGTTCAAGTAGCGCCTCAGGCCCGCTCGCGCGGCGGGCCTCCGCAGGGGAGGGGCCGCCGAGGCCGGAGAGGATCCGGCCCGCGGCCGCTGGGGGGACGACGCGGGAGGCGGCCGCCCCCGGCTCCGCCGCCTCGCGCGCCCCGTCGCCATCGAGGGGCGCGCGGCCTGGAGCCGGCCTCACTCCCCCTCCGTGCCGTCCTTCCCCCGCGTCATCAGCCTGATGGGGCGATCGTAGAAGACGTAGTTCCACGCCCACGAGATCAGCACCACCAGACGGTTCCGATAGCCGATGATGTAGTACAGGTGCACGAAGAGCCACACGAACCAGCCGAAGGGCCCGGTGAACGAGAGCGGTCCCACCTGGGCGACGGCGGCGTGGCGACCGATCGTGGCCATGATGCCCCTGTCGCGGTAGCGGAAAGGCTGCAGCGGCTGCTTCCGCTCCAGCCGGACGATCGCATCGGCGACATAACGCCCCTCCTGCATCGCCTGCGGCGACATCATCGCGAGCTCACTCCCGTCCTGGATGGCCCCCGCCACGTCCCCGATCGCGAAGGCTCCGGGGTAATCCGGGATCCGGAGGTACTCGTCCACCGCGATCCGCCGAGACGGGGTGCGCCGGACGCCGAGTGCCGTGTCGAGCTCCGACGGCTTGACGCCCGCCGCCCACACGAGGGTCCGCGCGGCAACGATCTCGCCGCTCGAGAGCGTGATCCGCCCGTCCGTCGCGTCGAGCAGCCGGGCGCCCAGCCGGACCTCGACACCGAGCCGCTCCAGCCGCGTCCGCGCGTCCGACGAGAGGGCCGGGAGAAAGGCCGGGAGGACGCGATCGAGCGCCTCGACCAGGATCACGCGCACGGCGCGGAGATCGAGCTCCGCGTAGTCCCGGATCAGCACCCGGTGGATCAGCTCGGAAAGCGCGCCGGCGTACTCCACGCCGGTGGGCCCGCCGCCCACCACGACAAACGTGAGACACGCGCGCAGGGCCGCCTGGTCCGTCTCGCGGGCCGCTCGTTCGAATGCGCGGATGACGTGGGTCCGGAGCGCCACGGCCTCGGGCAGGTCCTTGAGCCCGTGCGCCGCCCGCTCGACCGAGCCCAACCCGAAGAAATTGGTGGCGCTCCCCGTCGCGATCACGAGATAGTCGTACGGAAGCCGGCCGCCGTCGGCCGTCCGCACGATCTTCGCATCGAGTGCCACGCCGGTCACCTGGACCACGAGAAAACGAACGTTGGGCGAGCCGCGAAAGACCGCTCGCACCGGGTAGGCGATGTCGCTCGGGTTGAGCAGGGAGCTGGCGACCTGGTAGAGGAGTGGCGTGAACAGGTGGTAGTTGTTGCGGTCGATCAGCAGCACGTCCACCGGCGTGCCGGAGAGACGCTGCGCGCACTGGAGGCCGGCGAATCCGGCGCCGATGATGACGACCTTCATCGCGCCGATCCTGCCAAATCGTCAGGGGCTGGTCAAACCGGCCCCTCACCGCCGGACGGATCCGCGCTTCAGGTATCCAAGAGGGGCGTAGGCGAAGGGGGCCGTTCTACCTCTTGCCGCGCGCGATCAGCCTCATCCCGGCAAGGCCGAGACCGAGAAGCACGAGAGTGGCGGGCCCGGGAACGCTCGGGCTCGGCTCGGTGGTTTGGACATTCGTGAAGGAAAAGCTCAGATCGTTGTAGTCGAACGGCCCATTGAGGAGGTCTTCGAAGCTGACGAGGGTCTCGTTGGGCTGCCAGCCTTCCTGGACCCGGGCATGCTCGTGCAGGTCAGGATTGCGCGAGGCCGGACCCGTGAAGAAGTCGTGTCCCGTGTTGTTCACGTGCAACCTGAAGATCAACTCGGTGCCGATTGGAAAGGAGCCCAGATCCACGGTGCTCCCGACGGCGGACGTATGGTTGTTGAAGATGATGCTCGTCGAGAAGAAACCCGCGGGCGTCGACAGGTAGAGGTCATTGCTGAAGGCCGCGGAGTTCCCCTGATACGTGGCGATCACGTTACTGGTGCTTCCGACAAGAACCTTCAGCCCTTCCGTTCCCGGGGCGGCAATGGGGAATGCCGAAGCCGTCCCAGGCAAAGCCAGTGCCGCCAACGCCAGCAGCCCGATCCCCATCGATCTGATCGTGGACATACCGCCTCCTTGCCCTATCAGTTCACACCGTGGGAGCTGAGATGAGCATGTGTCGTGCCACTCACACACGAGGACGAAAAGATATGCAGGACAGTAAGTTGAGAAAGGGCCAGCGGGAGTCGAGGAAGGGATTGTAAAGACACTCGACACTTCTGGGCCACGCGGGCCAGCGACGGCTGCTTCACGAAGCGAGAACGCGATGAGACCGAGCAACCAGGGGGACGCGGGCGAAGTGAACGGATGCTGGGGGGTCTACGATATGATCGAGTCTCGCCTCGGCGTCCCGAAGTGCTTGGCCGGGTTGATCTTCAAGTCCTACAACGAGGCCATGCGGAAGAGAGTGCTGCTGAATCACAACCTCTGCAGGCACTGGTGTTGGCTGGAAGATGTCCGCCTATGTCACGTCCACGTCCACGCCCGGCGTCGGCCGCCCGAGGGCCCGACCCCGGAGACATCCTGCACCCCGGCTGGCTGAGCGCCATCGCGTCACCCTGTGGATAGCCCCTGGCTCCTGGTCCCCACCCTGCTGCTGGTCGACAGCCTGCACTTCGTCTTCGCGCGGCTCTTGCTGCCTCACGTGCCGCCCGAGGTCTCGGGCGTCTACATCATGGCCCTCTCCACGCTGGAGGTGGCCCTGTGCACGCGCGGGCGGTGGCGGCTCGACCTGCTGCGGCGTCATCTCGGCTTCTTCGTCGCCATCGGCCTCCTGGTGGGCGCCAGCACCTATCTGAGCCTGCTGTCGGTGCGCTACATCGATCCGGGCACGGCTTCCTTGCTCAGCCGCATCTCGGTGATCTTCGGTCTCGGCTTCGGCGTGCTGTGGCTCCGCGAACGCCTCGGGCGGATCAAGGCCCTCGGCGCGGCCGTCGCGGTGGCCGGCGTCGTCGTGGTGGCGTTCCGGCCGGGCGACTATCTCCGCCTGGGCGCGCTCATCTCGCTCGTGAGCACGTTCATGTACGCGCTCCACGCGGCGCTGGTGAAGCGGTTCGGCGGCGAGATGCCCTTCGTGACTTTCTTCCTGTACCGCCTGCTGGCTTCGACGGCGATGCTGGGCCTGATCGCCGTGGCGTCGGGTCATCTCGGGTCGGTCCCCGGCCCCGCCGGCCTCGCGCTGCTCGCGCTCACTGCCACGGTGGACACGGTGATCAGCCGCGGGCTCTACTACCTCGCGCTGAGGCGTCTCGACATGAGCCTGCACACCATCATCCTGACCCTCAGCCCGGTGGTGACCATGCTGTGGTCCTTCGGCCTGTTCGGCAGCGTGCCGTCGCCGCGCGAGGTGCTGGGGGGCCTGCTCGTGCTGGCCGGGGTGCTCGTGGTGACGACGAGCCGCGCGGGACGACCAGCGTAGTCCGGACGGCCCGAGGGGGGGGCGCCGGGACGCTGCCGGGGTGCTGGGCGTGAGGCTGAGGCGCGGGCGAACGCGCCGGCGGACCGGCGCTCCGTTACTTCCTCGTCCGTCGGCGCGACTTCTTCACGCGAAGGCGAGCCTTCCGCGTCCGCGACGCGGTCTCTTTCGTGCGTCGAGCGAGGAGCGTCTTGACCTCGCGCTTGCCCACCTTCCGGAGTGCCACGAGGGCTGCCCGGTTCTGCCCGTTGGGAGTCGATTCTCCCGCCTCCCAGTGCGCCACGGCCGGCGCGCTCACCCCGACCAGCCGCGCCAGAGCCATCCGGCTGAGCCCGAGGCGCTTCCTCAGGCTCTGGACGAGTCGGGGCGACAGCCGGGCGGCCTTCGCTGCCTCCCCCGACACCGGCGGGAGAAGCGGTGCGGCCTCCATCAGTCGCTCCCAGCCCACGGCCAGCCGACGCAGAGCCGTGAGCGCGCTGTGGAGTTGCGCCACCTTTCGCCGGAGCCGAAAGACCTCTCGCCGGAGCGGCAGGACCACCGGGCGCACTTGCCGCCGGGCACCCCGGGCGATTGCTTCCCTGATCGCGGTCTCGATGTTGGCCACGCGGTTGCCTCCTCTTCTCCTCTTCGCACATGGATCCCCGGAACGACGAAGGGGCTGCGACGGAGGCCGTAACCTCTTCTCTCTGCATGCATGCGGGGTGAGCCTGGATTGTACAACGTGAACGGGCGACTCTGCTCCCGAACGGGGGACGGGCGCCTGAGCAAGAGTCCGATGACGACCCTGCTCCGTGACTCCGAGCGTTGAACGTCAACGGCGAGTATCATTCAGGGGCTGAGAGGCGCCGGTACTCTCCGGGATCTCTCGACGGCTGCTCACCGAACGAAGAACGAAGAAGGACGTACGATGAGAGCATTCGAGCCGCTCGGCATCGACCACATCGTCCTGCGCGTGAGCGACCAGGAGGCCTCGCAGCGGTTCTACGTGGAGGTCCTGGGGTGCACGCTAGCTTACAAGCTGCGAATGAAAACAATCAGTTGTATATGGCCGTCAGAGAGGAGCCCCAGATGGGTGTAAAGCAGGCTGACACCCTGAACGGCTTCTCGAGGTGTCCCTCAGGTTTGAGAATGCCTGAAGCATCGGGCTTGTCAGTGACCGCCTGAAAGCCCACGCCATCGCCGGCGGGCGGCGAGCATCCGCCGCCCGCCGGTCCGCCATTCACTCCTCGGTGACCCGCGCCTTGACTGCTTCGACCAGCTCGGGCGTCACGGCGAGCCCGTGGCTTTCCACCGCGTGCTTGCCCGCCTGCTGGAGGATGTCGTCCACCGTCCGCCCGCGGGCGACGAACTGGCAGGACGTACCCGACACATCCGCGCAGCGCAGGACCTTCTCCATCTCGACCTTCTTCATGGCATCTCCTCCTCCGGCCATCCATGGCCGCCTTGGGAATGGCGCCTCCCTCGGAAAGGCTACGATCGCGCGTTCGCCCGCGGCGGTACGAAATCCGCACCAGTCTGCGCCGCCCGCCGGGGTATCGTTGGTGTATGAAGGGCTACGGTCAATTCTGCTCCGTGGCACGGGCGCTCGATCTGCTCGGTCAACGGTGGACGTTGCTCATCGTACGTGAGCTCCTGTGCGGAAGCCGTCGCTTCGGGGAGGTGCAGCGCGGCATTCCGCGCATCTCGCGGACGATGCTCTCGGCGCGTCTCCGTGAGCTGCTCGACGCTGGGGTGATCGAGCGCCCGGACGGCAGCCGCGGGCCCGAGCACCGAATGACGGCAGCCGGTATGGAGCTCGCGGCCGTCGTCCGTGAGCTGGGCACGTGGGGCCAGCGGTGGCTGCCCCGCGAGCTCCACACGAGCGAGCTGGACGTGGACGCACTCGTCTGGGACATCCATCGCCGCGTACGCAGGGAGACGCTTCCGGAGAAGCCGCTCGTCGTCCGGATCGAGCTGTCGGACGTGCGCGGCGCCGCGAGTCGTCGCTATCTGCTGCTCCGGCGCAGCGAGGTGTCGCTCTGCACCGCCAACCCTGGATTTCCGGAGGAGCTCTGCCTCCGCGTGGACCGCCGAACCCTGATCGGATGGTGGCGCGGTGATCTGACGCTCCCGCAGGCGCGCGCGGCAGGGTTGATCCTCGAGGGTCCACGCGAATGGGTGCGCGCCTTTCCGAGGTGGTTCGAGCGCTACCTGTTCGCCGCGGTTGCCCCGTTCTCCAAGCCGAGCGCTGCCCGGAAGCACGCGCGGATGGCGCGGCCGGGCGAGCAGGTACGCCGAAGACAGGAGGCATCGTGACTCAGCCAGTGACGATGAGGATCTTCTCCGACTACGTCTGACCCTGGTGCTACCTCAGTACCGTGCGTATTGAGCGGCTCAAGGCAGAGCACAACGTGAAGGTCGAGTGGGTGCATTTCCCGCTGCACCCGGACACCCCGGCGGAGGGCCGCGCGCTGGCCGATCTGTTCGCGGGGCGCCACCTGGACCGGAAAGCCATGCACGCACAGATGAAGGCCCGCATGGACGCCGAAGGTCTCCCGTACGGCGAGCGCACCATGACGTACAACAGCCGCCTGGCCCAGGAGCTGGGCAAGTGGGCGGACACGCAGCCGGGCGGCGAGGCCATCCACGACGCGCTGTTCCGCGCCTACTTCGTGGCCGCGCGCGACATCTCCCAACCCGCGGTGCTCCTGGACATCGTGCAGCACGTGGGCCTGTCCACCGAGCGCGCGCGCGAGGTGCTGGAGAAGCGCACGTTCAAGGACGCCGTCGACGCCGACTGGGAGCTCTCGCGCCAGTACGGGATCACGGGCGTGCCGACGTTCGTCGCCGGGCGCTCCGGCGTCGTGGGCGCGCAGCCCTACGAGGCGCTGGAGCAGCTCGTGCGCAAGGCCGCGAGGGAGGACGACGCCGGAGAGTAGGAACGGCCTCAGGCGTCGGGGTCGGCGGCGCGCGGCGCGTCCGGACGGGGCAGGCCGAGCGCCACGAGGACACCCAGGGCATTGCAGCCGGCGGCGATCAGGACCGCTGCGCCATAGCCCTGGGTCAGGTCGAACAGGCGGCCGGCCGTGATCGGCAGCACGATGGCGGCGGCGCACCACGCGGTGTAGAGGCGGCTGGCCATCCGGCCGTACAGCGCACGCCTCCAGTAGACAGCCACCGCAGCCGCCGTGACGCCGGAGATCAGCCCGTAGCCCAGCCCCACGAGCGCCAGCGCGAGCACCGACACCCCGGGACCGGGCCACAGCGTCAGTGCCACGTTGCCGGCGAGCGCGACGGCGTGGGCGCCGGCTGCCACCGTGGGAATGGCGAGCCAGTCGACCATCCAGCCGCCCCCCATGCGCGCGGCCGCGATGCTGCCGGTGATGAACGTCGTGCCGTAGATGGCGAGCGCGGCGGCGCCGCCGTAGGAGGCGATGATGCCCGCGGCCTGGCTGAGCACCATGAGCCCGGCGGACGCCGCCAGGAAGAAGACGAGCCACAACCGCCAGAACAGGGGCCGGCGACGCTCCTGGGCGTCGGGCTCGACGGCCGCGGTCGCCGCCGCGAGCGTGATCCCCGAGCGCGCGATGAGCCACGCGCTGATCACCCCGGTGACGGCCAGGACAGTGGCGAGCCCCCCGAGCGTGGCGCGCACGCCGAACTCGCGGACGGACCACCCGAAGAGGGGCGCGGCGATCATGGCGCCCGCGGGATACAGGCCGATGATATAGCCGTTCACCAGGCCCTGGTGTCTCGTCACCGCCAGGTTCACCGCCTGCTGCATGAGGATGTACCCAGCGCCGCCACCGGCGCCGAAGAGCAGCCCGTATCCGATGGCCAGCTGGGCCAGCCCGCCGGCCGTGGCGGCAAGCGCGATGCCCAGGGTGCTCGCGGCCGCGCAGGCCAGCACCAGTATCGGGGTCGACGCGAGGCCGTAGACGTGGGGCGCCAGGTTCATGCCGGCGCCAAATCCGGCCGTGGCCAGGGCGAAGACGAGCGCGAGATCGGCTCGGCTCAGCCCGAGCAGAGTTTCCAGCGGCGTCAAGAACACGCTGAACGCATAGAGCGAGCCGAGCGGGGTATTGAGTGCGGTGGCGGCCGCGACCGCGCGCCACGGGCTCTGCCTGACGTCGGTGTCGCTCACGATGATCGGCCGTCCCCGTGTGTGCAGGCAGTGGCCGCCGGCGTTTTCGATGGGAGGGCGGTGGCTGCGCGGCCAGAGTATACGGGATTCTCGCGCCGGCGGACACCCCGCGATGGCCCGAGGATCTCGGTCGGCGCCGCCGGCGAGCGGAGCGAGTCCCGCCGGACGTCGAGACGGGCGGATCGTGTCCATGAAATCCTAGCTCATATCGCTAGGATTTCATGGTACAGCCCCAGCTCGGAATCACGATCGGCGCCGGGACGATCCGCAGGTTCTGGACGATGCTCGCCCACTACCACGCTCAGATCTGGAATGGCGCCGAGCTGGCGCGGGCCTTCGGCATTGCCGAATCCACGGTGAAGCGATATCTCGACCTGCTGGCCAGTACGTTCATGGTGCGCGTGCTGCTGCCCTGGAGCGAGAACATCGGCAAGCGCATGGTGAAGACGCCCAAGGTCTACATCGGCGATACCGGCCTGCTCCATGCGCTGCTCGACATTCCGAGCGCTCGGGCCCTCGAGACACACCCCAAGGTCGGGGCCTCGTTCGAGGGGTTCGCTCTGCAGGAGGTGATGCGGGCGCTCTCCGCGCGACCCGAGCAGTGCTTCTTCTGGGCCACCCATCAGGGCGCCGAGCTGGACCTGCTCGTGGTGCGGGGGGGAAGGCGCCGCGGATTCGAGTTCAAGCGGACCGATGCGCCCGGCGTCACAAAATCCATGCACGTCGCGATCCGAGATCTGGGCCTCGAGTCGATCGACGTGGTCCATGCCGGCGGCGACACGTATCCTCTCTCGACCAAGATCCGGGCGCTCGCCATCTCCAGGCTGACGACAGAGTTGGGCCGGGTCGCGCGTTGACCAGCCCCTTCGTCGCCGGCTCGCCGCTGCGGCTCGCGGGTGCACCCGGCGGCCCGCTCGCGGGCCTGACGGTCGCTGGCAAGGATCTCTTCGTCTCCACCATCAACGACGCGCCGCTGTGGTGAGTGGCAGTTGCGCTACGGGAGCCCGACGGTCTCCCGGAAGCGGCGCAGCGTCTCGACGTGATCGGCCGGCGTCGCCAGGCCCATCCCGGAGGTGTGGACGCAGAGGTGGCTGATCCCGCGCATCGCGCGCCAGGCCTCCAGCTCCTTGCGCCAGTCCGCCGGCGGGATCTGGGGCAGCGTCATGCGGCCCTCGATCCCGAACGCTTTCGGGTCGCGGCCGGCGTCGCGGATCATGCCGTGGAGCCGATCGACGGCGGCCTGCGCCGGCGCGCCGGGCCGGAAGTGCGGCATCCATCCGTCGGCGATGCGGGCCATCCGCTGCTGCACGACCTCGCTCTCGCCGCCCATCCACACCGGGATGGGTCGCTGCACCGGGAGCTGGTTGAGG